>JBFWJG010000029.1:0-32547 GCA_050253335.1 Deferribacterales bacterium
TAATGGAGGGCTAGAGTGGGTTTATGAATAACTTAAAATCCCCCTCAATCCCCTTTATAAAAAGGGGACGTTATTTCCGCTGAAAGTAAAACACCCTCCTTTCTTAATGGAGAGCAGGTGTGGATTTATGCATAACTGAAAATCCCCCTCAGTCCCCCTTTACAAAAGGGGGAAGTTGTTTCCGCTGAAAACAAAACACCCTCATTTCTTAATGGAGGGCAAGAGTGGGTTTATGCATAACTGAAAATCCCCCTCAATCCCCTTTATAAAAAGGGGACGTTATTTCCGCTGAAAGTAAAACACCCTCCTTTCGCAAAGGAGGGCGGGGGAGGATTTATGCAAGAATATAGTTTATTTATTTGAAAAGCGAAGGTTTGCTTCGCAAACCGCGAGCGTGTACGCAAACAGGGCACGATGTTCAGGTTTGCGTTATAAGACCTTTATGTTTTGAGTTTTTCCCTACATCCCCAGGGATGGGGATGCGCCGTGCGGAGCGAAGGTTTGCTTCGCAAACCGCGAGCGTGTACGCAAACCCGACACGATGTTCGGGTTTGCGTTATTAAGTCGTCACTTATTGCGTTTTTCTACAACTGCCCCTTTATGTATAGGGGTTTCACCAATGCCGAAGGAGGATTCTTCCGTTTTGTGCTCTCCTCCGTCATTAATCTGCCTGTGAAGTTCTCCAAGCCAGGCGGAATCTGAAACTGCGTGATTCACCAGAATCTCAAGCCTTGGCAGAACCTTTCCGCTTATGAGATGTTCAAGCCTATGCACCTCCGGATCCGCTTCTTCCGGTTCCATTCCCAGTATATCCACAAGGAGCTTTGTGAGGCATTTATCACGTCTTACTATTGATCTCCCTACGGCTTTTCCTTCTTCGGTCATGCCGATTTTTCCGTAGGATTCGTGTGTAAGAAGCCCCATTTTCGCAAGGGTGCTCACCGCCCTGCTTACGCTGGGCAGACTTACGCCAAGTTTTTTTGCTATATCGCTTACCCTTGCATCCCCGTTTTCCGAAAACCTGTATACCCACTCAAGATAGTTTTCCTGGCTCGGGGTAAGAGGGGCTGAATTCACTGTGTTCATCGGAAACCTCCCGACTTGTATTTATACAACAAGATATGAAGATCTCCGGTTTAATCAAGGACTAATCAAGACTTATTTAATCTTCTTTCGATAAGCTACTGATCCGTAAATAAAAAAGGCGGGGTTTCCCCCGCCTGTACCGTCTGCTTATCGTTTGTAGTCCAAACCTAGAGAATAGAGCGACCACAAAGGTCCGCCGGTTTCATTATCCTCGGCATATTCAAAATAATATCCTTCATAGGGAGTCCTCACGGCCGTGGGCAGGGAGAATGATGATTTTTCGTAGTACACCATCTCATTGATGCTGATCATCAGAGCGGAATAGGTTCCGTTATCATCCTCTCCGGACAGGAATATGCCTTTCTTGCCGAAATCGATATATCCTTTGAAGCTCTTCTCATACATCAGAGTCATATTGTCAAACTCGTCATACCCTATATAATCGGCTTCCGCCGTGATGCCGCATCCGTTTGTCAGGCTCATCATCAGTTCAATATAACGGGGCACGTTTGTGTAGTTATCCATATCATACACATTTGACGACTCAAGATATATTCTGAGCGGAGTCGCATCATCCTCGTCACTCGGCATATCTTCAGGAGAAGGGCAGGATTCGTTATCATTTCTCATGTCCGCAATTCTCATCATGAAGCCTGTGCCGGAGCATGTGTTGTCGGGCGATGATATGCTTGTGCTGAAAACCTCGGATGTGTTCGCGGCTATTGTGTAAAGGAGTTCAGATTCATCCGCTATATTGGTAAAAGTGAAGGAATCCTGAGAAATTCTTTTACCTGTGTAAATCCCTATCTTTCTTGTAGGCGCGAGAGCGGAAACAGAAATAGGCTCTCCCGGCTCAGGAAGCTCATAACCGCCGACATTGAAGGCAAAAGTTCTGCCTTTGTCAAAAAGCATGACGGAATCAGCTGTTTCAAAGCCGCCGGGGGCGCAGCGTATAGCGCTTTTGCCTGCGTATGCTCCGTAGATTGAGTAGGCGTTCATGTGATCCAGAGCCTCTTCTGCGGACTTGGTTATCACGCTTTCCGCTTCAAGGGCGTCCAGAGCGTCCCTGAGCGTCATGTTGTCGCTCACAATTTCGCTGACTGATAAGCCGCTCTGCTGGTTAAGAACAATGACGCCGCCGGCGACAGTACCCACACTCTGAAGAAGACGGGCTATATCAACAGCGTTGTCATAATCCGCAATATCAAAAGGGGTGACAAAACCCGCTGCCCTAACTGTGCCGAGGACAAGGGAGCCTAACCTGAAAGTTACATTGTCTCCTTCGTTATAGTCAAACTCTCCGTTTTCATTGGTAAAGCCTGAAAGACCGCTCGGCTCCGCTGAATAAGCAAGCCCCTGAACCGGAGCATCCGTGAACACGCCGACACTGTCTCCCGTGGGCTCAGGTTCTTCAACTGTGGCAGAACTGCTGCCGCTGCACCCTGAAATAAAAGCAAAAATAAGCAACATTGCTAAAAGAGCCAATGTTTTCTTCATCAGATATCCTCCGCCGATATACAATCGTTTGTTAAGTTCAAATGAATTAAACCGCGGCATTCCTGTTCCGTCAACAGAACATGAACAAAAAATGACAATTAAATTTATTCACGTTCAAAATCAAACACGGCGCAAGGTATTTAGGATTATTTCGATATGTAAACTGAGGCTTCTTTCCTGAACTCGTAGAACTCCTTTACAAAAGAGTTGTAGCTGTCCTCCGCTCCTGCCATATCTTCAGCGTCCGCGCATTTCTCCATGCGCGCAGCGATGCTTTCAAGGCCGTATGCGGTGAGGTCTCCGGCGGATGCCCTCAGGTACACGGCAAGCTCAATCACCCTCCACGGGCTTGATTCCGCTATGGCGCGGCTGAGCTCGTCAAGCTGTTTCTCCGTATCCTGAATGAAAATTTCAAGAACCTCATTGAAATATTCCCTGTCGCCCATAATGGACATAAGCTCTTCCGGATTGAAGGTTCCGCTCCTTCTCTCGGCGGGAGCCTCGTTCACATCAGTGTCATAAAGGAATTTATTGAGGATCGACACAAGCTCCTCATGTCTGAAAGGTTTGGAAAGGTAATCGTTCATTCCTTCGCTGATGAACTTCTCCCTGTCCCCTTTGAGGGCGTGAGCAGTCATGGCGATTATGGGTATATCCGGACAGCGGACTCCGCTCTCGCCGCTTCTTATGGCATTAACAGTCTCAATACCGTTCATCACAGGCATCTGTATATCCATGAAGACAATATCAAAATCACTGTTTCGCAGAGCTTCCAGAGCCTTAAAGCCGTTCTCAACGGCGGTGACTTTATAGCCCAGCTTCTCAAAAACTGTGACAGCGAGTTTCTGGTTAACGATATTATCCTCTGCGAGAAGGATTTTCTTGTTTCTGGCCTCGGGAATGTGCGGAACAAAAATACCGCTGTTTGCACCGTGGGGCGAATCCTTGTCCGTTTCGTAGCCGAAAAGCTCAAGCAGGCACTTTTTAAGATGGTTGGTTTTAAGCGGCTTGAATATCCGTCCGTTGAACCCTTTCTCAGTGAGGTAATCCGCAGGAACATGCTGACCCATGGGGTAAACAAGCACTGTCTTTGTGCCCGGGTAGCTTTTTATCTCCTTCATGAGCGAGTCAAGCTCGGAACCGCTCTTTTTAATGAGCGTGTCGGAAATAAGAACAGCCTCAAAGGCTCTGTTTCCTGCGGCGGATTTGTGTATTATGTCGGAAGCCTCTTTGATGCTCCCCGCCTTTTCCGCCGAAACGCCGAGAGACAAAAGCTTGTCCGCGCCTGCGGAAGCTGCGAACCCGTTAGGCTCAACAATCAGGATGCGCCGTTTTTCCAGCCTTCTGTCTGTTTCAATTTTGGCCTCGGCTCCTGCCACTCTCTCAAAAACAGCAGTGAACCAGAACTCGGAACCTTCGCCCATTCGGCTTTTACAGCCGATTTCGCCGCCCATCATCTCTGTAAGACGCTTTGCGATGGCAAGCCCGAGACCTGTTCCGCCGTATTTTCTGGACATGGAAAGGTCCGCCTGCGAGAAGGAGTCAAAAAGGTTGCCCATCCTGTTTTCCGGTATCCCTATGCCGGTATCCTTAATCCTGAAAAACAGCTTAACATAGCCGGAGGTTTCCTTCTGAAGGCTTACATCAACCGACACAGAACCTTCATGGGTGAACTTAACCGCGTTGCCTATTATATTAAGCAGAATCTGCCTCAGCCTCCACGGATCGCCCGCCATAAGACGGGGAATTTTCCCGTCCACATTGAAAGCCATGTCCAGATCCTTCTGAAAAGCTTTGTATGCGATGGAGTCCACGCTGTTTTCCACCACCTCGCGGACGGAGAAATCCAGATACTCAAGCTCAAGCTGCCCCGCCTCTATCTTTGTGAAGTCCAGTATATCGTTAATAACAACAAGCAGAGCCTCGGCAGAGGTCGCAACTGTCTCGGCGTATTCTCTCTGCTCGTCCGTGAGTTTTGTATTAAGCAGGAGGCTGTTCATCCCTATGATGCCGTTCATGGGGGTTCTTATTTCATGGCTCATGTTCGCAAGGAAAACATCCTTGGACATGCTGGCCACCTCGGCTTCCTCTTTCGCTTTCTTGAGTTCCTTCTCAAACTCCTCCTGCTCCTTTATCTTCTCCTCAAGCTCCGCATTGGCCATCACAACCTTGTTCCGGTTGGAATCCATTACAAGAAGCACAACAAGAAGAAGCAGAATACAGAGATTAAAGGCGAGGGTCTGTTTTACAAAACGGAGATAAGCCTCATCAAATTCGGTGTCCGTGGCGTATCTCACCAAATAGGTTTCATAATCGCCGGAAACGCTCTTAATGGGCATGAAGGAGACGATAACCCCTATTCCCCTGTACTTTTCATAGAGCGAAAACGCTTCGTTTGTTTTGAGTCTCGAAGCGGCCACTTTTTTTATAGTGTCGTTAACTGCGGAAAAGGTTTCCGAAGGCATAATATCCTGCGCAAGCTCAAAATCATAGGAAGTGAGGGACGGTTCTGTCACGTAATCGGAAGAGAAGGCGGATTCGGTGCTGTTGTCAAGATAGCCGGCAAAAAACTTCCTTTCCGCCACATCTTTCCTGATGCCCAGCGAGTAGTGGTTTCCGTAGCTTTCCAGCATCCCGGTTATGAAGCCTTTCACATCAAGGCTTATCTCAAGAGTTCCCACATGTGTTCCGCCGCGGGAGAGGGGATAAACAAACCTGAAGGCGTTTCCGCTTCTGCCGGCTTCAAGCCCTTCGGTGAAACCGTTTTTAAGGTTTGCAATGTAAACGGAATATCTTTTATCGCCCAGCACATCGCCGTAGAGCTCCCGTTCATGGAGGCGCAGAAAGCTGACCGTGTCGGGGAAATGAAAGTGGATTTTTGAGTAGCCCAGCCTTCCCACCGTGTTGTAGATAACGGAGGTTTTCTGAATAACATCTTCACGCATTTCATCCCGCTTTTCCGGACGGAGCCATGCTTCGGCGACGGATTCCGTGAGCCCCGGGATGTTCACAAAGGCCTGATAAACCTCGTCAACATGACGGGAGTACATGGAGAACGAACGCTCATACTCTGCACGGAGCCTGGAGGAAGCCTGCCCGAGCGCATTTTCACGGGACTCCTGAAGCTTGCCGTAAAGAAAAAAACATCCTGCGATATCAATAATAAGCAGTAAAACCGCTATAGATTTGCGAACCAACCTTTAACCTCGTGCCAAGCGCATAAGCATCACACACAAATAATACAGCAAAAACTTCCGCTCTTACAGTCAAATAATTGAACCTATGCGGATAAACATCGCCGGGGCAAATAAGTTGACAGATAATGCCTTTATGGGAAATACTTTAAGGGAACAGACGCATAGCGCTGAAGGGGAGGTAACAGAAAGATGAAAAAACTTTTTACGGCTCTTTTTATTTTTATGCTTTTTTCAGAGGCATATGCCGAACTCCCTAAAGGCTTTGTCTATCTTTCGGACATTAACTCGTCCATTGTTCAGGAAATCAGGTACTACTCATCCCACAACTTTGCGGGAACAAGAATAGACGGATACAAGTCCCCCGTGTGCATTCTGACCCGTCAGGCGGCGGAAGCTCTCGGCATGGTTCAGAAGGATCTTGAACTGATAGGCTTCTCCCTGAAAGTTTACGACTGCTACAGACCGCAGAAGGCGGTTGACCATTTCGTGCGCTGGGCAAAGGACCCAAAGGACACCAAAACCAAGGCCGAGTTTTATCCCAATGAGCCGAAAGACACTCTGTTTAAGAAAGGGTTCATCGCTTCCAAGTCAGCCCATTCCAGAGGAAGCACGGTCGATCTCACCATAATCCCTTACGAAGCGCCGGAACAGGAGGAGTACATACCCCACATCAGGCTGAGAAGCTGCGAGAACAGCGCAGAAAACCGCTTCGGCGACAACAGCATAGATATGGGCACAGGGTTTGACTGCTTCAGCCCCCTTTCTGCCGTGGAAAACAGCTCCATAACTGAAAGGCAGCTCTCAAACAGGCTCCTGCTGGAGGATCTGATGAAGAAATACGGTTTTGACGGCTATGAAAAGGAGTGGTGGCACTTTACCCTGCGGAAAGAGCCCTTTCCGAAGACTTTTTTTAACTTCGACGTGAAATAGCTTGCAAACCGAATGACAATTCCTGAAAATATTGCCTGTCATGGTCAATGAACCTTATGTTCCGGATAAAAACATGTCTGCAAACACAAAAGCGGCGCTGTTCTACCGATGTCTGAGCAGGGCGGCCGCAGGCGCCTGCGATGAAGGCGAGCTGCTGGATGCCCTGTGCCGTCTTTCCGTTGAGGTTCTGGGATACAAAACCGCTTGGGCGGGCTTTGTCGTGGAATTTAACGACAAGCGCATCATCCCCTCATCATTCTCAGGCGACTTTGAAGGCTACATAAACCCGCAGGAGATATGCATCTGCTGTGACGACCCCGCCTGCGGTCCCGTCGGCGAAGCTGTCATACAGGGGCATAAAGTCACCGTAAACGATATTTCCCAGATGGACGGCTTTTCCTTCTGGCAGTACAAGGCTCTCGGATTCGGGTTCTCCTCCTTCTGCGCTCTTCCCCTGAAAACAAACGGAAAATCCACTGCTGTTTTTGCAGTGCTCAGCGGAGAGAAAAACCGCTTCTCTCCCGGGGAAACAGAACTCCTCACTGAGATTGCGGAGGAAGTGTCCGCCTGCATGAGCATCGTCTCCGCCAGAAGCAGAATCCTCAGTGCGGAATCCGGAAACCGTGATCTAATCGAGAAATTCGGTGTACTCTTCAACAACACATCAGATGCCATCTTCGTGCATGAAATGCCCACGGAAAAGATCTTCAGCGGCAGATTTGTCGAAGTCAACAAAACCGCCTGCGAAAAGCTGGGCTACACCCAGGAAGAGCTGATGAGCCTCAGCCCCGAAGAGCTGAACCATCCCTGCGGCAAATTTGATATGGACGAAACATCCCAAACCCTCCTCAAGACAGGACATGCCCACATAGAGGCGCTTATTAAATGCAGGTCGGGCGCTCTGCTTCCGGTGCGGATAAGCTGCCACACCTTTTCCATGGGCAAAAACAGATACATAGTCTCCATCGTGCGTGATATCTCGGAAAAAATACGCACCATCAAACAGCTCAACCTCCTCAAAAACGCCATAGAGCACAGCACTGTCTCCGTAGTCATAACTGACAGCGAAGGGCGAATTGAGTACGTTAATCCGGTCTTCGAAAAATTCACGGGATACTCCGCCGCGGAGGTCATTGGGCAGAACCCCAGAATCCTCAAGTCTGACAAGATGGATCCGAAAGTCTTTGTGGATCTGTGGGCTGTCATAGCAGGGGGCAGAATATGGAAGGGCGAGTTCTGCAACAAAAAAAAGAACGGCGAGCTTTACTGGGAATCCGCAATAATATTCCCTGTGCGGGATCAGACAGGGGAAATAGTTAACTACATAGGCCTCAAAGAGGACATAACCGACAAAAAGATCCTTGAAGAGCAGGTGCGCCACGCCCAGAGACTGAACATAATTGGCGAGATGGCAGGCAGTTTCGCCCATGATCTTAAAAACATAATCCTCGTCATAGGCGGTTTCGCCAACAGGCTTCAGAAAAAGCTGGATGAAAAATCGTCTGAACATGAATACGCGGTGCATATCATGAAGGCCGTCACAAGAGCGGCAAAGCTCACAAACGGCCTGCTCACCTTCGGGCGGAGACAGCCAAACCACCCCGAGTGTCTGGACATGAATATACTCCTGCGGGAATATACCGACCTGATAGAAAAAATAGTGGATGAAAACATAAAGGTGGTTCTCCGCCTTTCCGATGACCGTATGCCCGTCATGGCGGACTATATTCAGCTTGAACAGGTGCTGATGAACCTTGCCTCCAACGCCAAGGACGCGATGCCGGACGGCGGCACACTCACAATCACATCATTCATCAGGCAGGAGCCCGAAGGGGAGTCCGCCTGCATTCTCTTTGAGGACACAGGCTGCGGGATGCCGCCGGAAGTGCGCAGCAGGATATTCGATCCCTTCTACACCACAAAAGACCCCGGCAAGGGCACGGGGCTTGGGCTTTCAATAGTTTACGGAATCATAAGACAGCACGGAGGCAACATATCCTGCACCAGTGAGGAAGGGAAAGGCACTGTCTTTGAAATAAGCCTGCCTCTCAGCACTCCCCATCAGCCGTAATAGGCCGAAGCCACCTGCGAAAAAAGATAGTCGCCCAGCTCCTTTCTGTCAGCGTGGGAAGCATCCGCAGGTTCCATGATCCTTACGGACGCCTCAACCGTTTCCACGGAGAACAGCCCCTCAAAATGCGGCTCAAACTCCATATCCCCGTACCAGCATACCGTGTCCCTGTTTTTACTGCCGAATGGCACCCCGTCTATGTTTTCATATTTAAGACAAGCGGGAAAAACAGGAACACCCGCTTTTCTGGCGGATTCCATGAACGGCGCACGGAAAGGGAGAACTTTCGAGCCGTCCGTGCTTGTGCCTTCGGGAAAAAGCATCACCGCGAAACCCGCCTTCATAAGTGAGGCCAGTTCGTTTATCTCCTCCCTGAGGCGGGAGGCATTGCGCCGCTCCACAAAATATGTTCCGCCCAGTTCCGCCATCATCCCCACAAACGGCTTCTCGTGCATATCCACTGAAGAAATAAAGACAAACGGCCGCAGCGAGGCCATTATTATAATATCCAGATAGGACATATGATTGCATACCACAAGACACCCGCCGGCATTTTTCAGGCGTTCTGCGCCGCTGAAAGAGGTGTTTATCCCCAGCGACCCCAGACCGAGACGGCAGAAGAAAGTGGTCAGCCTTATGCGGATCCGCCGTTTGCGGATTTCGTCACTCACAAGTGCGCTGACCGCTTTTCCGGTTATTATATACAGATATATGAGGAACTTAACAGCAAACTTCCTCATTTTTCCTCTCCGTAAATTTCTTTCTGAATGATTCGTCCATGGTTTTTATATCAAGGTAAGTAAGGTAGTCATAACACTTGAAAGCCTTATCATAGGCAGGTTCACCGCAGATTACCCCGCCCGCCTTAAAGTACGAGAGCATAAGCGGAGGCACAAGGTTCTCCGCCGCCTCGCGGAAGGGTGCGAAGCGTTTTTCCTGAATCATCTCAAGCATCTTGTGGTATCTGTCCGTGCGGAACTTTGCCTTGGGCATGGCTCTCAGCTCCTCCGGAGCGAGGTAGTTTTTCTCAAGGTAGTAGTGCACAAGGGCTATGGTGAGGTTATCCGTTGTTTTGACCGATGAACAGCCGAAAAGGCATTCTGTGGATGTTTCGCTTATGTATGTGCCCAGACCTTTCCAGAGAGCGGCTATTGTAGCCCCGCTGCGGTAGTCGGGATGTATGCAGGCTCTCCCCAGTTCCAGTTTTATTCCGGGGAGGGAGGTTATGTTCTCCATCTTGAACTCGGAACAGGAGTAGAACTTATCGCTGAACAGAGAGCTGTTCAGCCTGTATGTGCCGATTATCTGCCCCGCCTCCTTGTCTATAACCGCGAGGTGATCAAACAGAAAGTCATATTTATCAACATCCTTGCCTCTGAAGCGCTTCTTATCCAGCAGCTCGCGGTAGAATACCTCATGGCGCAGGCGGAGAACATCGCTGAGCTCGTCCCCGTTTTCCACAGTTTTGACAAGATATTTGCGTGAATCCAAATTAATTGTGACATTCGGCCTGTAGGTTCTCAGGCGGAACCTGAACTTTTTTGAAAGTTCCTGAAGAAAATCCGCGGCTTTTCTGATTTTTCCCTTTTTAACAGCGTTCATTCTGCCACTCCGTGTGTTTTCTTATGTCAGGAGGATATTATTTTGTTGTCAGGGATTGTTGCGCCTGTTGTGAAAAATTCTTCAAATCAAATAAACCTGACATTTGTTTTACACAGCCGCGACATAAAACTGACAAGGGAGGCTTATAGAAAACATTAGCAAACAGATGACAATACACAGGAGAGAACAAATGGCAAAAGCAGATTTGCACTGTCACTCCAAATTTTCCAACCACCCCACCGAATGGTTTTTGCAGAGGCTCGGTTCCGCCGAATCATACACCGAACCGGAATACATCTACCGCACAATGAAAGAAAGAGGGATGGACTTCGTGACCGTCACTGACCACAACAAGATGGACGCATCCCTTATACTCAATGAAAAATACCCCGAAGACACCTTCACAGGGGTGGAATCCACAGTCTATTTCCCTGAGGACGGCTGCAAGATACACTGCCTTGTTTACGGGCTGAGCGAAAGCCAGTTCGCTGTGATACAGAAGATACGGCGGGACATTTACGACTTCCGTGACTACATAAAGGAACAGAACCTCGCCTACTCGGTAGCCCACGCCACATATTCCGTCAACAACAGGCTCAATATCGGTCATCTGGAAAAACTTATTCTCCTCTTTGATATTTTCGAAGGGATAAACGGCGGGCGGGGCAAGCTCCACAACATGACGTGGGTTAACGCTCTGGAGGGGCTCTCCCCCGATAAGATAGACGAACTCGCCTCCAGACATAATATTAAACCCTTCGGTTCATGCCCGTGGATCAAGGGCTTCACCGGAGGCTCTGACGACCATGCGGGTCTGTTCCTCGGAAATACATACACCATAACGAAGGCCGCAACGCCTCAGGACTTTCTGGAAAAGGTAAAAACCAAGCAGACAAGGCATTCAGGCAACTACAGCAGCTTTCACTCACTGGCTTTCACAGTGTATAAAATCGCCTACGACTTCACCAGAAACCACAAAAACATGGCAGGAGCAGAGGGGCTTTTCAACAACATAACCTCATACATCTTCGAGGACAGAAAACCCACCCTCCTTGAGCGTCTCAAGCTGAAAAGCATGAAAATGCGCAAATCGGCGGATGGAAGCAAGGTCAGGCGTCTGGTTACTGAGCTTGTGGAGGATGTCCGCGGTCTCACGGACGGCAATATAAACCGCAAGCTCTCCGTTGTTTACGACAAGGCGACGGATATTGCCGATGAATACACAAAGATGGCTCTCTCCGGACTCACCGGAGATGCGAAAAACTACAGGCCGGAGGAGTTGGTGCGCAGCATCACCTCATCCCTCCCGGGAATATTCCTCAGCGTGCCCTTTTTCACCTCATTCGGCCACATGTACAAGGATCGCCGCCTCGTGGACGAGATAGAACAGCGATTCTCCGTCCGCTCCACCAGAACAAAAAAGAAGATACTCTGGTTCACGGACACAATAACCGACCTCAACGGTGTCTCCGTAACTCTCCGCACCATAGGCAGACTGGCGCACGAGCAGGGGTATGACCTTAAAATTGTCTCCTGCCTCACCGAAGACGAGATAGACCACCGCCTCCCGCCGAACTATGTGAACCTTCAGCCGATATACTCCTTCGCTATGCCGTACTATGAAAAGCTCACGGTCAAAATCCCCTCCGTGCTCAAGGCACTGGAAGATATTTACGCCTTTGATCCGGACGAGGTGTATATATCAACCCCCGGGCCAGTGGGGCTTGTGGGACTTCTGGCGGCGACGCTGCTGAATGTGAAAAGCTCCGGAATATACCACACGGACTTCACCAAGGAGGTTTACGAAATAACCTCCAACGACTCGCTCAAGGTGCTGGTGGAAACATACACCCGCTGGTTCTTTGATTCCGTGACGGAGCTTAAAACCACCTCGGCGGAATACATGAGCCTGCTTTCCGAACGGGGGATGGCGCGCCACAAGATGAGCGTCTTCCACAGGGGGATAGACGCAAGGCTCTTCTGCCCCATGAAAAGTGACGGGGAAGGCTTCTTCACCCTCGCATACGCAGGCAGAATATCGAAAGACAAAAATCTCGATTTCCTGCTGGAACTGTTCGGCAGACTTAACGGAAAATACTCAAACCTCAGGCTGATAATGGCGGGGGACGGGCCTTACCTTGATGAAGTGAAAAACAGGACAAAAGGGATGACAAACGTCCTGATCATGAACGAAGTGGAACATGCACGGATGCCGGAGGTTTACGCGAAGGCGGATCTCTTCCTCTTCCCCAGCACAACGGACACCTTCGGCATGGTGGTGCTTGAGGCGCAGGCATGCGGAGTTCCGGCTATCGTGTCTGACGAGGGCGGCCCCAAGGAGATAATCGCCGATAAGGAAACCGGACTGGTCGCCTATGCTAATAACATGGAAGACTGGATGCACAAAACTTCCCGCATGATAGAGCTCGCAGCATCAAAGCCCTCTGAATATGCCCGTTTCTCCGAAGCGGCACGGACAAGGGTTATGTCTGTCTTCAACTGGGATAAGGTTCTGCGGGACATCTTTGCCAAAAACAAAGCTGAAAACACACCTGAGAAAAGCGCAAACCTGCTCAGGGAAGTCTCCGCCTCGGTAGCCTGATGTCTCTGGGGATTAACGATTTTTTGAAAAATGCCGGAACTTTTCTGAAAGGCAGAGCACCGGGGCAGGCGGTAATCCAGCTTACCGACAGCTGCAACGCGAAGTGCCCCCAATGCGGAATGCGCGCTCAGGAAAAGTTTGAGCGGCACCGCCTGCACGATGAACGGCTGTTCGCCATGATAGACCGCGCGGCGGAAAACGGCGTAAGCGCAATATCCTTCACCGGCGGGGAGCCCTTTCTCCATACGGATTCGCTGATAAGCTGCATTAACCATGCATCATCAAACGGAATAAAATTCATCCGCACAGGCACAAACGCCTATTTCCTCACAGGGCACGACAAGCCCGACTTCACGGACAGAGTCAGACGCATTGCAGAGAAGATAGCCTCCACCAAGCTTTACACCATATGGTTCAGCCTTGACACATGGAACGCAGAACTCCACGAAGAGATGCGGGGGCTTAAAGGGGTTGTGAAAGGGATGGAAAAAGCTCTGCCAATCTTCGCCGAATACGGCATATACCCTTCCGCCAACCTCGGCATAAACAGAAATGTATCCTTCGGCGAGCTTCCCGAACCGGCTTCTGATGAATCAAAAGCCGCTTTCCGTGAAAGCTTCAGGGAAGGATTCAGACGGTTTTACACATTCGCGGAAAATCTGGGGTTTACCATTGTCAACGCCTGCTACCCCATGAGCGCGGACGGAAACACAGTCTACAGGGCGGAATCTGCCGACAGGATAGTCCGCTTCACCGCAGATGAAAAAATAGAGCTGTTCAGCGCACTCTTCGAAACTATCCCCGAATACCGCTCCCGCCTGCGGATTTTCACTCCCCGCTCTTCCCTTCTCAGCCTGCTCAGGCAGTACAAAGGAGACGAAACGGCAGATTACGGATGCCGCGGCGGAATAGATTTCTTCTACATCGATTCCCAAAACGGACACGCCCACCCCTGCGGTTTCCGCGAAGGTGAGGACATGGGCAGATATGAGGACTTCGAGGCAAAAGGCTTCGGCCTCAGGGCAGACTGCCGCAGGTGCGACTGGGAATGTTTCCGCGATCCCTCAACCCTTTTCGGTCCTGTCACAGAGTTTTTCGCTCATCCGGCAGGCCTCATAAGCCGTTTCGCCAATGACAGGGAGTTTTTCCGCCTCTGGCTGGAGGACATACGCTACTACGCCGCCTGCGGTTATTTCAACGGAAGAGAAAAACCGGACTACGCAAAATTATCACGCTTTAAAACCATAAAACCGCTCTGAAGCACCTCTTTCACGCAGTTCCCCCTAATTCTGTTGACTTTTATAACAGGAAACCTTAAAACATCACCATTTGAACGAGGTATTTTTGAGATGAAGACCGAAACCACTGTAAGCATTATTAACGAAATAAGAAAACTTTCCCGCTATCTGGACAAATACTCAAAATACCTCAGCAACAAGTATCACATCACTCTGCCGCAGCTTCTCTGTCTTAACGAACTCCGCGCGGAGCAGGAGCTGAACCTCACCGAGCTTACCAGACGCCTCAACCTGAACAACAGCGCCATAACCGGCATCATAGACAGGCTTGAGCTGAAAAACTATGTACAGAGGGTTAAAACCGGAAAAGACAGAAGAGCAATCCACCTGCGCCTCACGGACGAGGGAAGGATTTTTGCTGAAAAATCCCTCCAGATATTCGACCTCGACTGTTTTTTTGATAACACAAAGATAACCGAGCAGGAAACGGAAGTCCTCCTGCAGAACCTCGGCAAAATAATCAGCCTTCTTGACCCCGAAGTCAAAAAGATAGATCTGTAAAACAGGCTTTTTATGTTCTTCCCTTTTTAGGGAAACTTTTTTTACGGCAAAAAAGTTTCCCTAACCCTTCAAAAAACCGAATACTATTCAAAGCTTTTGTATTCTTCCAAAAATCTGGTTTCTTTGGGAAGAGTTTGAGAAGACCTTTCTTTTTCATTAAAGAAAGGTCTTCTCAAGTATCTTAATGCGGCTTTTCTTCCTGAAAAGCTTACTTCACTGCTTTCAGCAGTTCGTCTGTTTTGATAATGCGGAATTTACCGTCCATGGAAATTCCGCATACACGCTCACGGGCGGATAAACCGCCCTACGCTCCGCACGGCGGCTTTTCTTCCTGAAAAGCTTATTTCACTGCTTTCAGCAGTTCGTCTATTTTGGCTCTGTTGGTTTTTACGAATTTTTCGGCGCTTTTCTTGGGATCCATGCCGTTTTTGTTGTCCACGAGGGCGGTGCTGAGGTCAAGCTTCTTCCAGTCGAACTTGCTGAAAAAAGCAAAGACTTCGGGCATATCCTTATCAAGGCCTTTTCTCACTATTGTGTTGATGGTTTCCGCTCCGCCGAATATTTTGTCCGGATCATCGAGTATTTTCAGATCCCACTCGCCGAACATCCAGTGGGGCTGCCAGCCGGGGACTACGATCCATTCCTTTCTTTTGATGGCGTTTGAGAGCGAGGCAACCATTATGGCGTCACTCCCTGAAACATACTCAAACTTGCCGATGCCTGAGGTGTTTTTGGCTATGGCTTCCTCAGCCGCCTTGGACATTCCGGCTCCGGGGTCAATACCGATTATTTTGCCTTTGAACTTGTCAATGCTGGCGCCCATTTCCGTTACGGAGTTAATTGTTACATACGAAGGAACAACGAAGCCCAGTTTCGCATCAACATAGTTGGGGCCGAGATCCACAATCCTGTTTTTATACTTGGTATAGAGATCCGCATGGGTTATGGGAAGCCATGCGCAGAGCAGGGCATCGGAATCGCCCTCCGCAACCGAAGCCCACATGGCGGCATTGGCTACAGAGGTGGTCTTGACATCGTATCCCATCTCCTCAAGCAGTACCCCCGCCACATGGGTTATGGCAACGGCTCTTGCCCATTCGACATAAACCAGCTCAACCCTTTCCTTCGCCTGCGCCGCACCCGTGAAAATCACGAGGCTGAGAAGCGCCGCTGTAAATAACTTTGTAATCTTCTTCATTTATCTTTCCTCCTTTTATTGATAATTCAAAATTTATTATCCTAAAAATTTTGAATACACGCTCGCGGCAGGATAAACCTGCCTTCGCTTCGCACGGCGCAGTTCCTTCCATGGAACTGTAGCCGCGTTTCCGCAAACGCCATGTATTGATAATTCAAAATTTATTATCCTAAAAAATCCCGCATACACGCTCGCGGCAGGATAAACCTGCCTCCGCTTCGCACGGCGCAGTTCCTTCCATGGAACTGTAGCCGCGTTTCCGCAAACGCCATGTATTGATAATTCAAAATTTATTATCCTAAAAAATCCCGCATACACGCTCGCGGCAGGATAAACCTGCCTCCGCTTCGCAGTCCTTGGGGACATTTCCGTCATTCTGAGCGTCAGCGAAGAATCTCGGTTTATTGCCCTGCATGAGACTGCTTCACTTCTTTCATGACCGCGGAATAACACTGAGCAGTCTCTATCTCTTTTTAGCCGCCGTATTTTGCGTAACCCTGTCAAGGATCATGGCGATTATCACCACTGCGATACCGGCTTCAAAACCTCTGCCCATCCAGAGCCTCTGGATTGCTCTCCATACCTCTCCGCCCAGTCCGCCTGCGCCGATCATCGCGGCGATAACCACCATTGAGAGCGCAAGCATAATAGTCTGGTTGACCCCTGCCATGATGGTCGGCATTGCCAGAGGAAGCTGAAGCTTGAAGAGCTTCTGCTTCTTGGTCGAACCGAAAGCATCCGCCGCCTCTATAAGTTCCGAGGGAACCTGGCTTATGCCGAGGCAGGTAAGCCTTATGGACGGGGGCATGGCGAAAACCACTGTGGTAAAAATTGCCGATACGGGGCCAAGCCCGAAAAACGGAATAGCCGGAATGAGATAAACAAACGCCGGCATGGTCTGCATGAAGTCAAGCAGAGGCATGAGCACCCTGTTGAACGGTTTGTAAATAGCTGCGAAAATACCCAGAGGTATCCCCACTGCGATTGATACCAGTGTCGCCGAAAGGACAAGGGCAAGGGTCGAGACTGTAGCTTCCCAAAGCCCGAGATTCAGTATAAACAAAAGCCCCGCCACACTGCCTATGGCGATTCTTCTGCCTGAAAACTTAAACAGAAGCCCGCCTGCAATGGCTATAAACACAACAGGGTGAAAAAACAGCATCCCGTCAATGAGATGATCCAGAGCGGTCTCCGTTATGTCCGATACGGCTCTTGTGAAGTCGGAAAAATGCTCCGTGGTGAAATCTATGAATTTTTCTATCATTTCCCCAAGGGGAAACTTAGGTATACTATCCATTGCCTGCCCCTCCTTCAGATGACAGTGCGGAAAGGAGCGAACCCCTTACCACCGCGCCTTTCAGCACGCCTTTTTCATCAACAACAGCTATGGGGAACTTTGTGGCAGCAAACAGACTGCTGATGTTCTCGTCCGGAAGAACGCTCACCACATCCCTGTCCAGAACCTCCTCCAGAGTCTTATGATTCAGTTCGGAGGCCTTGCGCACATCCCGCACATGGACTATCCCCATGAACTGGCGCTCCCTGTTCACCACCATCACGGAGGAGATCCCCTCCTCCTTCATCTTGAGCAGGGCGGACTTGGGGCCGTCTTTGGGATAGGTGACGGCAAAAGGCTTCATCATAACGCTTGAAACAGTGAGAACCTTGGAAAGATCCACATTCTCCACAAATTTCTCAACATACATATTTGCGGGGTTTGTGAGTATCTCCTCAGGTTCGCCTATCTGAACCACACGGCCGTCTTTCATCAGGACAATTCTGTCTCCAAGTTTGAGCGCCTCGTCAAGATCATGGGTGATGAAAACTATTGTCTTGTTCACTCTTGCCTGAAGAGAGAGCAGTTCGTCCTGCATCTCACGCTTTATCAGCGGATCAAGTGCGCTGAACGCCTCATCCATCAGCAGAATATCTGGCTCAACGGCAAGAGCCCTCGCCAGTCCCACCCTCTGCTGCATACCGCCGCTGAGGTTTTCCGGATAGTAGTCCTCCCAGCCTTTCAGCCCCACCAAATCAAGGGCATCGGCCGCGCGCCTGAGCCTCTCCTCTTTGGGTACATCCTGCACCTCAAGTCCGTAAGCGGCGTTTTCGATGACACTTTTATGGGGAAAGAGAGCGAAACGCTGGAAAACCATGCCGAACTTCTTTGAGCGGAGCTCGCGCAGTTCGTCTCTGCTGAATTTGGTGATGTCCTGCCCGTCCACTGTGACTGCGCCTTCTGTCGGCTCTATGAGCCTGTTAAGGCAGCGGATCAGGGTGGATTTGCCCGAGCCGGACAGACCCATAACCACAAGTATCTCCCCCTCCTTAACGGAGAAAGACACATTGTCAAGCCCCACGGCAACGCCGTGCTTCTTCATAATCTCTTCTTTCCTCATGCCTTTTTTCATGTCATTAATGGCTTGGGGAACATTTTCGCCGAAGAGTTTATAAAGGTTTTTAACCCCAATTTTACACATAGTACCTTATCCTTATCAAATATGAATAACTGAATATTGGTTATTGTTATATTTGATATATAAAGCATTTTTATATGACAGATCAAGTCTTTTATTTATCTGTCAAGGAAAAATATCATATTTACGAATATCTTATAGAACCTGAGACGCCTGTCCGAAGACAGGATTTTTCTATGGCGGGTTTTTCTGAGAACCCTTCTCCCCGGAAAGCCGGGAAGAAGGGTTCAGAGGAGAAGTTATGAAGTTTGTTTTATCTGCCGCTTATGAAGCGGAGAGTCTCTTTCTTTCTGTTATCCGGGCATGTGTCTATGCAGTCCCCGCAGTTGTGGCAGAGGAGGCTGCTTCCGTCCTTCACAGGGTCAATACCCATGGGGCAGACCTTTCTGCATGAACCGCACATGGAACAGCCGTCCGCAACTCTTTTAAGGTGCATCCCCCTCTCGGATTTGAAAAGCGAAAGGAAGGTTCCCGTCGGGCAGAAGAGCCTGCACCAGAAAAAAGGGAAAAGCACGAACTCGGCTATTATCAGGGCAAGGATAAACACCAGCTCGAATGTGACATAGTGAAACTTAACCAGCACAAGCGCTTGGGAGGAGATGATCCCGGGAGCAGAGATAAGGTTAAGCAGGGGTATGCCCGCAACGCCCGCAAGCGTTATGAAGCAGACAAGGATCAAGAGCCTTGCTGTTTCTGTCCGCCTTTTGCCTTCCGCCGAGTAAACGGGGAAGCTCTTTTTCATCCCCAGCTTCTTCTTCACGAAGCTTACGCCCTCCACAATGAAGTGATAAGGGCACATCCACGAACACCAGATCCTCCCCGCAAGAATCATGAGCAGGATAGGGATAATCACGGAGAGAGCCATATATATATTCACCGATTTTGAAGACACAGCCGCCTGAAAAACCGCAATGGGATCGGCAGCGGCGGCGCTTCCCACATCAATGGAATAGAAAGTGCCTTTGATGAAATATATTTCCATTATGTTCAGAAGGGGGATGATAAACATCATCAGAAAAACAGCCGTCTGAACCAGCCTTCTGTATTTTTTTATTCTACTCTGTCCAGCCATCTATCTTATCCGTGGTTTCATAATCAAACTTGAACTCAGGCTTTTCGCCCGCGGAGTCGATGCTCATCTTTTTCTGAATGGCGTCATCACCGCCGTATCCGCCGCCGTCGTCTGCTTTTTTGAAATTTCTGCGGGAGCGCTGGTAGTAGAGACCGGCGAGATCCTCGTTCCCCATTCCGGCCGGAATAATGCTGACAGATTTCGGCTCCGTGGGGCATTTTTCCACACATATGCCGCACCCTGTGCACTTCTCCGTGATAACCGGAAGAAGATACTGCTCCATTATGATAGCTTCGTCTGTATATGGGCATACGTTGTAGCAGGTGGAGCAGATGGTGGCGAACCCCTGTGTTCCGCCTGCATTTTCATCTTTTACATAAAGATAGTTCAGGCATTTGTCCTGCTCTATGTAGGCAAGACCCATGCGTACCTTTTCCGGCTCGTTCAGTTTGGGGTCAAGGGCTCCTGTTGGGCATACGGAGGGGCAGAGCATACAGAGATAGCAGGCGCGGTCATCGGCGTAAACATAAGGAGTTCCGATCTGAAGCCTGTCGAAAAGATCCGCTCTTTTGACAGACTCATAAGGACAGACCTCAATACACCGCGCACAGCGGATGCAGAGTTCCATGAATTTCTCTTCCGTAACCGCTCCGGGCGGGCGGAGCCTGTTGCGCCTGAAGTATCCTTTGAAAGGGTTTTTGTTCAGGTAGTTTTTCACCTTTTCACGAAGGCTCATACAGCTTCGTCGGTTTTAATCCCCGCACTTTTGAAGAGTTCCTCCAGCGCGGGCGCCTCGCCCCGTTCCAGCATTTTTTCCACTTCTTCGCCGAAGTACATGTAATGATGGGCTATATCTTTTATATTCTCGTCCTTTTTCAGACTGTTGGTTATCTGTTCCAGAGTTCCGGTGTTTTCTGTCTCAATGGCGGCCACTGCGGTCATTCCATCGTCGGAGCTGGCGTAGATCTCTATCTGCGGGTAAGCTTTCAGCGCTTCAAGGCCTGCTTCTCTTCCGCCTTCTTCGAATGTTATTATGCTGCCGGTGAATATCATAAATAAACTCCTTTAATATTAAGACCCGCCCGCCTTATGAATGATAAGTGCGGGCAGGCCTTTAAGAGATGGAGGTTTAAGCGAAAGGAGCGTTAATATCGGATATGAAATATTTGTCCGCAACGTCTTTCGGTCCGCTTATGCGTTTGATCCGCACGGCGGCTATTTTAAACTCAGGTTCTTTTGAGTCGGGGTCAACAACGTCATTGCAGACGAAGTTGATCATCCTGGCGTATACCTGATCGTGCCAGGGCACGAAAGCAACACCGGGAAGAGTTCCTTTAGTGATGCTTGCGGGCATAACGTTTCTGCCCCTTCTGCTCACTATCTCCACCATGTCCCCTGAGGTTATGCCGAGCTGCTTCGCGTCATCCGGATGGATTTCAACATAAGCGTTCGGGTGTGTTCTCGCTATTTCGGGAATACGCATTGTCATAGTTCCCGTGTGCCACTGCTCAACAACCCTTCCTGTGGTGAGATAGAAGGGATATTCCTTATCGGGCACTTCTCCGGGACCGTCGAACGGACGGAGGAAGAGGTTCAGCTTGCCTTCCTTCTTCGCATCTGCGTAGAAGTAGATAGTCGCGCTGTCGGGTATGCCGTCTTTCTCTGCCGGATGCTCAAACATGGGGTCGAGCCCTCTGACATAGCGTCTTTCCGTTCCGGGGTGGTCAACGGACGGGCAGGGCCACTGAAGACCGGCCTTCTCTTTTTTCAGCCTGTCGTATGTTGCGCCCCAGAGGGTGTGCTCTGTGTCTTTTGTAACTGCGATATAGTCTTCCCATGCCATCTGGTTTGCTTTCATGGAGTCATTGCCGTTCCATGGGATGAGTTTTTCCAGACCCATTCTTTTGGCTATCTGCGCCGCTATCCAGACATCAGGCTTTGCCTGTCCGACCGGTTCAACCGCTTTTTCGGTAAGCTGGCTTCTGCGCTCGGAGCATCCGTAAACCCCGCCTTTCTCATAAAGGAAGGCAGCGGGAAGGATAACATCCGCAAGCTGGGTTGTTCTTGTGGGGAAGATATCCAGAACCACAAGGAAGCTGTCCTGCATACCCTTGATATATTTATTGAGGTTGGGCAGAGACTGGGCAGGGTTTGTGGTGCTCACAAGCATTGCCTTAACGGGTTTTTCCGCATCGTTTTCAGCACCGAGCTTCTCGAACATGAGCATGGTGTGGAAGCCGGGTTTGGGGTCAATTGTCCCTGCGGGGATATTCCATGATTTTTCCACATGAGCGCGCCATTTGTCGTTTGCGACAGGCTTTGTTCCGGGAAGGAGATGGGCAAGGGCGCCTGTCTCACGCACACCGCCGCAGGCATTGGGCTGGCCGGTAAGCGAGAAGGAATCCGCGCCGGGTTTGCCCATGTTGCCGGTGATTATGTGGAGGTTGTGCACAAGGTTGTTCGCCCAGAGGCCTCTTTTACGCTGGTTAAGACCCATACACCACATTGACATGGTAGCGCCGCTTGTGGCGAACCACTCGGCCGCTTTCACTATGTGGTCTGCGGGGCATCTTGTGAGTTTTTCAACCGCTTCGGGAGTGAACTGGGCAAGGAATTTTTTGTATTCCTCTAAATCCACAACCTCTTTGCCTGTGGTAAGGCGTGCGTGCTTGGCTATGAAATCCCTGTCATGGAGGTTTTTGGAGATAATCACGTTCGCCATTGCGTGGAATACCGCAAGGTCGGTACCCGGGTCATTGGGCAGCCAGAGGTCGGCGATTTTCGCCGTGCTGGTTTTTCTGGGTTCACAGACAATTATTTTCACATCGGGGTTTTTCATTTTATGGCGCATTACCCTTCTGTAGATTACAGGGTGGCATTCGCTCATGTTTGAGCCCACGATGAATATGCATTTTGAGTTTTCTATATCCGAGTAGCTTCCCATCGGCTCATCGGAACCGAAAGTTGATATATAGCCCGCAACAGCGGAAGCCATGCAGAGCCTGGGGTTGCCTTCCACCATGTTGCTGCGGAAGCCGCCCTTCCAGAGTTTGTTGAATGTATAGGTCTCCTCCGTGGTGCACTGGCCGCTGCCGTAGTAGGCTACTGCGTCCTTGCCGTATTTCTCACGGAAGTATTTGAATTTGCTTGCGACAAGGTCAAGAGCCTCGTCCCATGAGGCTGATTTGAATTTGCCGTCTTTCTGGCGGATCATGGGTGTTTTCAGCCTGTCAGGGTGATACATGCACTTATACGCAAGGAAGCCCTTGACGCAGAGGAAGCCGAAGTTTGTTTTGGCATCGGGGTTTCCTTTTATGGCAACCGCCTTGCCGTTTTTAACTCCGACATAAACACCGCATCCGGTTCCGCAGAAACGGCATGCGCCTTTTACCCACTTATCAACATCCGCGCCTTCGGCGGAGTGAGCCGCTTCGGGAAGGGATATTCCGACAGAAGCCGCAGCGCTGGCCGCTACGGTGAATTTAATAAAATCTCGTCTTGAAACGTTCATCTTTCTCTCCGCTACTTGTAGTCTTTCTGCTTATGTACAGTGAAGGTGTGGACCGGGTGGCATGAGGCGCAGGTTTTGTCCGCCATGAAGTTGTTCTCGACCTGTTTTGCGTGACATCCCTGACAGATTTCGTTTGACGGTGATTTTTTGAAATTGAACTCATCGCCGTGGCATACGCCGCATTTAACGCCTGTGAAGCCGTGCGCGCTCTCTTCCCACTGCTTGGCGGCATCCGGAGTCACTTCAACGTGACATTCCATACAGTCTTTGTTCCCTATTTCCTCCGGATGCTTATCCGCATAAACGGCGAAAGCCGTGAGGAACAACGTCAGCGCGATGAAGCCGACCTTAATAAAATTAAACATTCTGGACCTCCTGATGTTTACTCTGGTAACACTATAGATCCAAGAATGTTAAGGGGGTTTTAATCTTGTATATGGGCGGTTAAGATTGCAAAGCACTTCCTTTACATTATTTAACCCCTAGCAGGGCAGTATGCTTTTGCAGAATAAGACAATTTTCATCGGTTAATTATTAAACGGCGTTTGCCGGAGGCGGTCTGCTTAAAACGGATTTAAGAAAATTACAAAAACGGACAGGCTTTTTCTAGCCCTCCGCCCTGCGGGCGACAACCCTGTTCCGTCCCTCTCTTTTTGCCTGATAAAGAGCCTGATCCGCCGCCTTCATCATTGCGCTCTCGGTAATCTGTCCGCCGTGGTCTGTCACGCCGATGCTGCATGTGACGCTTCCCACTATCATAAATTCTCGGGATTCCACAGCTGAACGGAGCTTTTCGGCAAGCCTTACGGCGCCGTCCAGATCGGTCTCGGGGCATATTATAAGAAACTCCTCGCCCCCCCAGCGGCCGATTGTATCTGTTTTTCTTATGCTTCCGCCCAGAACCTCAGCGACTTCCCTGAGGATTATATCCCCGGTCTGGTGGCCGAAGCTGTCGTTTATGCTCTTGAAGCCGTCAACATCTATGAGGATTACCGAAAGGGAGCAGCCGTAGCGCTCGCATCTCTCGATCTCCTTTCTGAAAACCGAATCCAGCCGGAGCCTGTTGTAAAGTCCCGTGAGCGGGTCCGTGACGGAGAGCTTCTCCATCTGTTTCTTGACCGTTATGTCAGTGCCCACGGCGGTGTATCCGTTTATCCTGCCGCTTTTGCCGTATGTCGGCGATATGGTGACAGAAATCCAGTAGTCATTCCCCTTTCCGCTGCGGTTTTTCAGCTCCCCTTTCCAGACGCTTCCGCCGCTTATCGTGCTCCAGAGGTTTGTGTAAACCTCCCTGTCCATGTCCGGGTGGGAAAGAACGCTGTGGGTGCGGCCTATAAGCTCCTCGCGGGAGAATTCCGCCGCGCGGCAGAAGGCGTCACTGACATAAAGTATCCTTCCGTTAAGATCGGTTCTGGATACTATTACGTTTTTATCCACTATCTCGGTGTACTCCGAGAGCATCCGGTTCATTCTGTCCAGCGCCAGCTGGGCGTTTCTTATATCCGTGACATCCTGCAGGGTTCCTATGAACGCCGCGGGGGCACCGTTTTCTCCTGTTATCACACTGCCCCTGATATGCACATGCTTGTGCTCCTCTCCGGGGATGTTAAGCACATGCTCCTCGCTGAAGGACTTTTTCTCCCTGAGAGCCTGCTCTATAACCTCTTTGATCCTTTCTCTGTCCCGCTTGCCCACAAACTCCAGAAAAAGCTCTAAAGAGGGGAGCACACTTCCGCTTTCAAGGTTCAGTATCCTGTAATGCTCGTCCGACCAGACCATTCGCCCCGTGCCTATCTCATAACGCCAGCTTCCGATCTTCGCCAGCGCCTGAGCATCGTCCAGATCCTTCTTGGCTCTGTGGACTTCTTCGGCATTGTTCATAAGCATCCGCTGGAGAGACTTCATTTCCGTGACATCCGCAAAAGCGCCTATAACGCCCGCAGGCTCTCCCTCCGAGTTTTTAAAGGCGCGCTTGTATATAATGACCTTTCTCCTGCTGCCCCGCAGGGTGGTCAGTTCCACTTCATATTCATGCATCCGCCCCGTGTCTTCCAGAGCAAGCTTGTCGTAGCCGCCCTGAACATCGGTCTGCCCCGGATCAAGGAAGTTGAAATCACGCCTGCCTATTATCTCATCCTTTGACTGAGCGCCCATAAATTCCAGAAAACGCTGGTTGCAGCCTGTATATTTCAGACTGCGGTCCTTGTAAAACACCGGAACGGGAAGGTTCTCAAGCAGAACCTCCAGAAATCTTCCGTTGTCGTCAAGCTTGAGCTCAAGGAGCTTTCTGTCTGTTATGTCAAAGTGCAGGCCGACAACCCGCAGCGGCCTTCCGTCCTCGCCGAACACCGCCTTGGCGAATGAGCTTACCCACCTGTATGAGCCGTCGCTGCATCTCATCCTGAATTCGCAGGCAAGACGCTCGGATTCGCCGGAAAGCATCCTGTTAACCTCCGCCAGAGCCCGCTCCCTGTCCGCAGAATGCAGAAGATCACGCCATGACTGGGCACAGCCCTTAACCGCCTTTTCGTCATAGCCGAGCATGGACTTCCACTCAGGGGAGAAATAGACCTCGTCCGTCAGCAGGTTCCAGTCGTACATGCCTATGCCTGCGGCGTCTGATGCCAGGCTGTATCTGCTCATTGTTTCCCTGAGTTTCTCCGTTTCGGAATAGAGATCCGTTATGTCGCATATATATCCGAGGAAATGCAGCGCCTTTCCGCTCTCGTCCCTTATGACTTTCGTGGAATCAAGCACCCATCTTACTCCGCCGTCCTTCGCGGTTATGCGGTAGGGTTCATGAATAAAACTGCGGACATTGCTCTCAGCGGCATTTTTTACTTCGCTTATCACTCTGCCTAGATCAGCCTTATGCACAACAGATACATATTTCACTGCTCCGGAGCAGAACTCTCCGGAAGTATAGCCGAAAACATTTTTTACGTTTCCCGTGCAGAAGGTCACATCCCAGTTCAGGTTGTTGTTCCATCTGAATATCACCGTGGAGCCTTCGTCAAAAAGGGCGTAAAGAGTGTCCAGCTCGCTGTTTCTTTCGCTGTAGTAGCGGAGGAAGCTCTCAAAGCCTTTTCGCATTATGAGATAAAGAATAACAAAGAGGAGCACGGAAAGGGCAAAGAACAGAAATGTTTTCTCCGCTATGAGAAGGCTTGCGTCCGTTATGTCGTAGAACGCGCCGAGAACAGCCGCCTCCTGCCCCCTGAAGTTTTTGAAAACAGCACCGCCGCAGACGGCATAGGTGCGCGAGCCGAACTCGATTACCCTTTCATCGGTATCTGCATACCTCTCAACGAGAAGGGCGTTTTCGCCTCCGGAGTGGAACAGGCGCTCTCCTCCGCCCGCCGCTGAAGGGCTGAGGCTGCTTTTTGCGATGCTGATATAAGGAATAAGCTCCGGCATGAAATCTTTTACGGTTTCATAGAAATACTGCGGGGAGATGCCCACCTCTATGCTTCCCAGATGCCTGCCTTTGCTGTCTATCACGGGGCGCATTATGCGGTAATACAGTCCGGCAGCCCCGAGTTCAAATCCGTAAACCGGACGCAGGGAGGAATTGACTTCGCTCACCGAGTCGCGGAAGGCTCCCAGACTGTCCCCTGATTTGTCCGGCATATGCATCCGGATCAGGGAATGCGAGTCCTGAGTGTGGACATGCATCACGCCTACATATGGATTGTTCTTCCTGAGAAATTCGTATTTCGGAGCGAGGATGCGGATCAGCTTCTCTCTGTCCTCCGAAAGGAGAGCCTCCGTGAATTCCTCGGATTCGGTGATCTCTTCCAGACGGGCGAGGTAGACCCTTGTAAGCCGCTTGAGATGGTTTTCAAAAAGCATAACCATCTTGCGGTCAGCCTCAATGATTCTGATCTCAAGGACACTTTTCTGTTCGGAATAAAGCAGAGCGGAAAAAACAAGCGCGAAAAAAGAAAGAACTGAGGCGAGGATTACTGCTGTGTTTTTCCTGATGCTGCTGATGGACTTAACCATATAACCGCCCGGCCGCGGGGCGGTGAGGTTCTGGCCTCAGCCCCGGAGTTTTATAATAAACGAAGCGCCTTCGGAAACCTTTTCGGCCTCTGCCGTGCCGCCGAAGCACTGTTCTGCTATGTCGGCTGCCATATAAAGTCCGAGACCTCTGCCTGAGCCGCACCCCTTGGTTGAGAAATAGGGTTCGAACAGCCTGCTGAAGTCATCGTTTTTTATGCCCGTTCCGTTGTCGGCAATTCTAATACAGTAATACCCTTCCGTGCGGAAATATTCAATATCCACATGATATAAAATCTTTTTTTCATGCTGCTTTCTTTCAAGGACAGACTCCACCGCGTTTGTGATAAAGAATGAAACAAGATGGCGGAACTCGCTGAGATCGCCCTTAACGCGCATCAGCTTTCCGTCCAGACAGCCGAAACTGCATGAGGCAAACTTTCTGCATTCATACACAGGCCCCGCGAGACTGAGATTTTCGGCCGGCGTTTTATCTATGCCCCGTCTTATCGTCATCCTTATGTCGTTCTCCCTGAGGTAGGGCTCGTATATCCTTGCCACATCCACCAAGGCCTCACAGAGATCGAAAATTTCCGTCTTTTCCGCATGGGTGAAAACCTTTGAAAAATTGTCTATGGTTCCGGAAAGTCTTACGACCGAGGCGAGGGTTTCCTCCACAAGTTCGTTATCCTCGCGGGTGAGCGGATATGAGTCCTGAAGATGCTGAACCGTGGCGCAGAAGGAGTTCATGGGCTGGCGCCAGTGGTGGGCTATGGAGCGGAGGATCTCTGTCATGTTGTTCAGTCTGGTCTGCTTAGCGGCAACGGCCTCGCTCTCTTCCCTCTTTTTTATCTCGATATTCAGCGCCTCAACCTTTTCCGCCAGAGCGGTATCAGCCTTCTCAAGCTTTCTCTGCAAAAGGTAGATGGCTCCCACAGCCAGAACCCCGAAAAAAAACATCAGGGACGCGGTCCAGATATTCTTCCCGATCTGCTCCCTGCGCAGAATATCGAGATTCCTCACTATGGTGAGCGCACCGAGGATATCCCCTGTGACGTATCCTTCGTGGCAGTGCATACATTCCGCCTGAACAACCATCGGAGCGGCGTAGCGGATATAGTATGAGCCGTTCTCCTCAGTCCACATATGGAATTCCCTGCGCCCCTTTTCAAAGCTTGCAATTGCCTCTGCCTCCCAGGGCACAGTGGCATTTTCCGGCCTGAGCGGTTTTATTCCGGTAAGCTTCACCCTGATATTGGTCTGCTGATTGATAATTTCGCCTATCTGTCTTGTCATGTACGCAGGGTTGACCATGGTGAGGAGCTCCCCTTTTTCCGTGCGGACATCCCTGTTTGGAACATCAAGATACGGGTTCGGCGGGCAGACATCGCTGACCGGGGCATACACCCACCCGAGCACGGCGTTCCATTGTCTGGTTGCAATCAGGATATCGTAAATCTGCTTTGTCTGGCTGAGAGCGGTATTCTTAAAAGCGGTTCTCCCCCTGTACAGTTCAAACACTGAGACAGACACCGCAAAAAAAGCTATAAAAATAACCGGAATAAGGTATTTCAGTTTCATATTCAAACCCTTGCCGAACATATTTTCAAACTCTGCCGGAGGAGCTTTCAGAATTATTCAGACAGTTTCAGGCACGGCAGACTTTGTCTCTGCCGGAGTTTTTGGCCATGTACAGAGCATTGTCGGCACGAAGAAGAAGAGTATCCGGCGTATCGGATTCATTTGCCTGAGCCACGCCGAGGCTCACTGTTATCTGCCTTTTGTTCCTGACGGGAAGAGACCTGACCGAATTCCTTATCCTTTCTGCGAGAACAGCCGCCTCCTCCGCTGCGGTTTCAGTGCAGAGAACAAGAAACTCCTCGCCGCCCCATCGGCCGCATATATCGGAATTGCGCACTGTCTCCCTCAGGGCACAGGCGATTTCCCCGAGCACCCTATCCCCTTCCAGATGCCCCAGATTGTCGTTTACTTCCTTAAAATGGTCTACATCAAACATTATAACAGAAAACGGACGGCTGTACCTCTTTGAACGATCAAGTTCCGCACAGAATTTGGAATCTATCATTGTCCTGTTATAAAGCCCTGTCAGGAGGTCTTTCTGCGAAGCCCTTTCAAGCTTTCTGTTGAGTTTGCGGAGCTGCATATTCCATTTTATAAAAATTATCAGAAGAACGGAAGCGGCGGCAAAAATCTGAAGCAGAAGGCGGTAGTTTGCCGGAGTCTGCACGTTTATGGACACATGGCGGTTGATAATCTGCTCGCGCTCGGCATTTGTTATTTCGGCTATGCCTTTGTTGAGTATGTCCCGCAGCACGGGCTTGTCCTTCGCAATGCCGATGCGGAGATAGTTTTTATACCCCGGAAGTCTGCCGGATATTTTCAGGTTGAAGAGCCCCTGTTTTTTTATGGTGTATGCCGCCATAATGAGAGAGCGCATTGTCATATCCGCCTTGCGGTCGGAGACCATGTTGAAGGCGCCGATCTCAGAATCGGTGAGGATTATTTTCAGATTAGGGTAATCCCTGCGGATAAGCTCCTCCATCGCTGTTCCCTTAGGGAAAACTATGGTTTCATCAGGCAGGTCGGCAGGGTCTGCTATGAAGGAATGCTCCTCGCGGGTTACAAAAACATTGGAATCTGTGAAGTGAGGCTCTGTGAATATAAGCCACTCCTCCCGCTGAGGGGTGCTGTTCAGAAAGCTGAGCGCATCGCATCCGCCGCTTTTTGAGAGGGCAAGGCTCTCATCCCAGTCTTTCGTTGGGACAAGGACAAACTTTATGCCTGTGCGGCTGCTTATAAGCGCAAGGAGATCCGCCGCTATGCCCTCATGTTTCCCTTCCTCGCTTATCCGCTCGAAAGGAACCCAGTCAGGATCAACACAAAGACGCACTTCGGGATTGTTTTTTATGTACTCCTTTTCCGCAGAGGTAAATTCCAAGGCGAAAGCAGGGGAGCAGACTGACAGAAGGAGGAGCAACAGCAGGAATCTTTTAAACACAGCGGCCTCGGCAATGAACTGCGCCGACAGAAAAATTCGGACGGCGTAAGTCTTGTATATGGTTAAAAAATACACCGCTTATGCATTCTTGTCAATCAGGGCTGGGGGATTGGGGGGTAAAGATTAAAGTTATTGAGACACAGAGGCGACAGACAGTTCTAACCCTGTCCGCTTTGCAGTCTTTTAAATATTTCTTTATATACTTCTAAATTTTCTCTCTTCCCTATGCCGACAACAAACACCAGAAGCTCATAATCTATTACCTGATAGACGATTCTGACCTGCTTTTTATGGACATAGAGCTTATAACAGCCGTTCAGATCAATTCCTGCCTTGCTTCCCAGTGATTCGCCTTTGAAAGGATTGCTCCGAAGAGCCTGAAGCTGTTTAACCACAAGTTTCTTTATGCTGCCATCAAGTCTTTCTATATCCTCAACAGCTTTTTCAGAAAGAGAAACATTGTACGAGCTACTCATCTTCTAAGCCCAGTCTTTTCAGTGCCTCATCCAAAGGAACCTTTTTCGAATTTTTTCTTTCTTCAATAAGCTGAGCTATTTCAACATGTTCTGCCAAGTCCATGACAGACTTCATAAGTTCGTATTCCTGTACAGGAAGTACAATCATCTCTGGATTATTGTTTCTCAGCACCACAACGCGGTTTTTATCTCTGAGGAGCTCTGCGACTTTATTCATATTTCTTGAAAAGCTGCTGGCACTCATCATTTCATTAAGCTCATACTTTACACCATACATGCTACACCTCTCACAGACAATATTACGCATAATTATACGTAATTCAATGTAAATATCAATTTAACAATTTCTTTTTATTCAGTTGGAGAAAATCACAAACTCAATTTCTAATATAGCATGAAAGAAATCGAACTCATAATCAGCAGCCTGATAGTTATAGCAGGCTGGATATTCAACGGTTGGTGGTCATCTAAAAGAGCTGTTCAGGATGATAAAAGAAAAATAATTACAAGCCATTTAATTGATGCTTATAGAATATTAAACAATGAAGTCGCACACAGAAAATCAACTGAAGAACGTAATAAGAAGCTTGAAAGCCTCATTGGAGCAATTCAACTATTTGGAAATGAAGAACAAGTTGAGTTAGCTAAAAAGCTTGCATATGATATAGCCAAAGGCGGTACTTTTGAGCTTGACCCCTTGATCAACTCTTTAAAAGACAGCCTTAGAAAATCACTCAACTTAAAACACATTCAAGGCAATGTCACATTGGTTCGCTTTAATGACAATGATGTTAATAAAAGAAATCAAGACTAATGCCAATAATTACAATTATAAAAAATCAAGTCTTTTAAAAAGTGCCCGAAGCCGGAATTGAACCGGCACAGAATTAAATTCCGAGGGATTTTAAGTCCCTTGCGTCTACCTATTCCGCCATTCGGGCTAAACCTTATAGAATCGGTTTAGTTTTATATGCTGAATTGTATTGTGTGTCAATTACCAACGGAAATTTATCATCCATGAAAATTTACGTACACGCTCGCGGCAGGGAGAAGCCTGCCTACGCTACGCACGGCGCAACCCCATCCATGGGGTTGTTCAAACATATATCCAACGGAAATTTATCATTCACAAAAAAAAGGGGAACCGGAAATCCGGCTCCCCTCTGGAAGTTTTCTTAAAAAAGTCCGCTTACTTCGCGGCGAGTTCTTTGCATGCCTGATAGATGCATTTGAAGAGCTCTTCGCTGTCGCCGACCTCAACACATGAGAAAGCGATGCGCAGGTCTGTCTTGCTTGTGGAGATAGTGCCTATGCCGTATTTATCCAGCAGGTGAATGCGGAGTTCCTCAGCGTCCACAGTGTTCAGCTTGAGGCACATAAAGTAGCCTGAGTTGAAGGGGTAGTAAGTAAACTGGTCTGTGAATTCGCCTCTGCCCAGTATTTCTTTAAATTTAAGCGCTCTTTCTTTGAGCACCTCGAATTTCTGTTTTCTCTGTTTCTCGAAGTCGGGGTGTTCCAGAGACTTGAGAACAAGAGTCTGCGAGGGGTGGGGGCAGTTGGAGATTGTTCCCCTGATGAGGCCTGTAACCTTTTTCTCGATAGCGGCAAACATTTTGGATTCGTCCGCGCTGCTTGTGGCACCGAAGGTGATGAAGCCCACGCGGAAGCCCCATACGAACTCCTCTTTAGTTGCTCCGTCAAGTTTGACGGGGAGAAGGTTTTTGCTTCTGCCCACAAGCTGGCCGTAGATAGATTCTGTTATGCTGTCCTCATAGAAAAGCGTGAAGTAAGCATCGTCAGTAACCACGACAAGCTTGATCCCTTTCTCGGCGATGGCGGTGAGGCCATCGGCTATTGCTTTCGCCTCAGCGGGCACGGGTGTGTAGCCTGAGGGGTTGTTGGGGAAGTTGAGGATAACAACAGCCTTCCCTTTTATTTTGCCGCACTCCTCAACCTTGGAAAGCAGAGCCTGAACATTGAATCCGCCTTTCTCGGTGAAGGTTTCGTAAGT
>JBFWJG010000030.1:0-31810 GCA_050253335.1 Deferribacterales bacterium
TCGGGTATATCCCTCGCGCAGGTGAGCGAGTTTTCATTCATCCTCGGCGCCGCGGGTGCCGCAGCGGGACTAATCGATGCCGATACATACACTTTCCATATAGCTGTCACGGTTATATCAATGGCGACAACGCCTTTTCTTATAATAGCCGCTCCTAAGGTTGCGGATATCCTTTCGGTTGTACCCCTGCCGTCAAAGCTCCGTTTCGGCTATCTCCATGAAAAGAAGGAGAACGACCACAAAGAGCTCATTGACCACATAATAATCGCCGGATTCGGGCTTAACGGCAGAAACACCGCCAGAGCCGCCAAGGAGACAGGCATAAGCTATGTGGTCATAGAGATGAACCCCGAAACGGTTAAGAAAGAGAAGGAGCTGGGAACTCCGATATTTTACGGTGATGCCTCCCAGTCCGCTGTTCTGGAACACGGCAGTCTCCACAGCGCCCGAATTGTTGTTGTGACCCTTCCGGATCCCGTTGCGGTGCGCAAGGTTGTGGAAACGGCCAGACGTGAAAACCCCACTGTCTATATCCTTGCCAGAACAAGGTATATAACCGAGATCAAGCCGCTGAAGGAGCTTGGGGCGGATGAGATAATTGTAGAGGAATACGAAACCGCGATTGAAACTTTCTCCCGTGTGCTGAGGAAGTATCAGATCACTGCGGAGGAGATAGAGAGAATAGCCTCCGGCATACGCTATGAGGTTCACGGCGGCGCAAACGGAACAGAGTCCAGAGCGGCTTATAACGAAGGTGTGTGCCTCACGGGGATGAACATAAAGAATGTCACGGTTCCCGTGGGTTCACCGGCAGCGGGCAAAACTCTCAGGGATCTTGATCTCAGGTTCCGCTACAGTGTCTCTCTTCTGGCTGTGCGCAGGGGGCAGCAGGTTATGGCCAATCCCGGCAGCGGCTTTGTTCTGGATGAGCGGGATGAGCTTGTTCTCATGGGGGATGACGATGCCGTGCTTAATTTTACTAAGAGTCTCTGATGAATGTTGACAATATACTGATTTTTCTCAGCGGATTTATGATAGGCGGGTTCATATGCACCCGGGCGGAGGCTTTTCTTATCGAAAGGCGCTTCCCCGGGGACAGAACCCCTGAGCAGGTCGGGGAATATATGAAAAAGCTCGGTTTTATCGGGGTATTTTTCTCCGTGCTTGCGGGTGTTGTTTCGTTCAGCCTGTTCCCGCATCCTTTTATCTACGGTCTCTGCGGAGGGTATGCGCTCTTTGCATCCAAAATAGGGATTTAACGCCCGAATGTCAGAATTTTATTATTATTCACTTCACATCTGTTTTTCAGCCTGACTGCCTGATTTTATCTGGTAATATTAATTACGGGCATGGTCTTATCCTGTGCCATTTTCCGGAATATTTCTCAGGAGAAAATCATGAATTGTGTGCGTAAATCATATTTTTATATTATTTTTCTTTCCGTTTTCCTCATTCTCTCTGCGGTTTCCTGCGGTGACGGAGTGCAGGACGGCGGCGGTGAGCAGAAAGTCACTGTCCGTCTGAAGATGGACGGTCTCTTTGAAGAAGAGAGCAGAAACAAAAGAACCTCCATAGGAGGGCAGGAAGCCTCAACACTCTATCTTGATATTTCCGCCTCCGGCTGGTCGGGGCTGAGGCTTAATCTCTCTGATATGCTTGAAAAAAGCGAAAGAGAAGTGGACGTGGAGATCACGGCCGGAAAGATATACACATTCACAGTTAGCGCATATACTTCGGGCGGTGTTCTTCTTTGCAGCGGCTCTGAGAGCGCTATGATTCAGGCGGCTGCCGAGGTTAAGATAAATCTGGTCTGCGCTTTGCAGATAAGCGTGGATCTCTCCCCCGCAAAGGTTGAAGGGGTGATGAACCTCCTTGAATACCAGAGCCTGCCTTCCGTGCAGACCGCAATGAGCAGTCTTTCAGACGCAGTCGCGGACGGAGTGAACCTCGGCGAGGTTCAGGACGCGGTTGAGGAAGCGGAGCTTGCCGCGGGTTCAGCATCAAAAAGCAAGAATTCCCAGAGCTACAGAATGCTTGTGGAAGCTCTCAGAAACCTGAAACTCAGCTCGCCTTCGGCTTTTAACGCATTTAAGAACATGGTGAACGCCCTTGACAACACGGCGGAGCTGAAGGAGGCCGCTGAACTTCTGGAAAGCGTTCTGGAGGAAGGGCTTAAACCTGAGATATCCGTGAATCCATCTTCGGTTTCTTTCGGCAATGTAGAGACGGGCACTCTTTCTGATCATGAGATTGTGATGATTACCAACTCCGGCAATTTCAGGCTTGGTGTTGAGAGCATAACTCTCTCGGATAACTATAATTTTATCTTGCATCAGGCAGGCTCCTCCCCCTGCGCCTCCGCACCCTTTGTGCTTCTGCCCGGGGAGAGCTGCACCGTGTCCGTTGCTGCTTCCCCTTATTCAGTCGGAGCTCTCAGCAGTCTTCTGACAGTTTCATCCGACAACTCCTCAGTTGATGACGGCGAGGCCGCCCTCAGCGTAAACGGCATTGCCCCGCCCGTGACCGATGTGTCTATATCGCCGACATCTGCCGATTTCGGCAGTGTTGAGATAGGCGAAAGCGAAACAGTCACTCTCACTGTCAACAATACCGGAACAAATGATCTTAAAATCGAATATGTTTCCGTCAATCCGCCTCAGGGCGTATATACAACTGACGCTTCTTCATGCGCAAATCCAGTTCCTGCGGGAAGCAGCTGCGGGATAACGGTCACGTTTGAGCCTCTGGCCGCAATGTCATACACGGCTTCGGTATCAATTGAAGGAAACTTTCCTCTCAGCCCGAAAGTTATATCCGCCTCCGGCATCGGTGTTCCCGCCGGTTCTCCGGTTATCACGCCGGACAGGACAAAGCTGGACTTCGGAGCGGTTCTGAACCCGGGGCTTGTCACAAAAACTATCGTTCTCACCAACACAGGCTCTGCCGAAGCCTCAGGCATCAGTGCCGTTATAACAGGCGCTGCGGACTTCACCGAGTCGGAAAACTGCTCAACACTGGCACCCGGGGACAACTGCACGGTGACAGTGACATTTGAACCGGACATGCCGACAGGGGAAAGGAGCGCAATGCTTGAAGTCAGCTCGAACGCTCCTTCAGTTTCCATCGGACTGAAGGGCTATTCCGTTGAGGAAGGCACCAGAGCGAAGACTGTTCTTTTTGAGGACACAACCCTTGCGGCTCTTTCTGAAAGAAACGTTGCGATGTGCGGCGGGGGAAGGGCTCACGCCGCTTTTACCAACGGAAGCAAAGTAGCTTACGCATTTTTTGACGGCGGGGAATGGTATCTCAGCGATATCGGCGTTCAGCACGATGCCTCCATCGGAGGTGTTGCGATCGCGGCGGATTCGGACTGTATGCCTCATATAGCCTACACTATGGACAACGGAACAGGCTTTGAGCTGTATTATGCACAGAGCAGGGTTTCCGGATTCTGGGAGCATAAAAAGGTCAGCGGGACGGATGCCTCGTCAATGAGCGAGACTGTTTCCATAGCGGCTGACGGAGCAGACATATACATATCAAGCATAATCGAAGGAACCTACGACGCGGTTGTGGACAAAACATCGGACTTCGGCGCGGCCTTCACCCGAAAAAACATAGCCACCGGCCTAGCGGGGCCTGAAAGCACTCTCCTGAAAATTGATCAGACCGGAACGGTACACATGGTTTTCAGGGATTCGGACGGCATCCACTATGCCAACAATACATCTGATCCTTGGCCTGTGGATGAGGAAATAGCGAACGGATATTTTCCCTCCATCGCCTTTTACGGAACAGAAGTGCATGTGATATATCATGACGGCGGACTTTACGAAACTGTTAACTCCGGCGGCGGATGGTCATCCACTCCCGCGGCTATAGACGGCGCGGTAAACGGCTCGCTCGCTGCCGTAACCCGTACGGGTGAGATCAGGGTATTTTACAAATATAACGATTCCGCAACGCCTAAGATTATGACAAGCACATACACCGGAACATGGTCCGCCCCCGCGGAGTTTTATGACAACAGCATAGCCTTTTTCACCGGAAGCTCAATGCTCGCCGCCGCCTCCGGCCCGTCGGACAGCCTTATGGTTGTTTATGACGAGGGAGCGGTGCTTGTCTCAAAAAGCTATGCCGGAGCTCTCTGGAGCGCTTCCTCCGAAATCTCGCCTATAGTGGGGGTTAATGAAAATATCTCATTCGACATGGAGTTTGACTCCTCCGGAAATCAGCTTGTCGGCGCAGTTGCGGATCTGGTTTATGAACAAAGCGGCGGTCTGTATATTTTTAATTCCTCAAACGGCAGTTTCACTGTTGAGGCTCTGGACACTCCGGAGAAGTATACTGTCAAAGGTCTGGATCTGTTCCTGTCCGAACCGGACATAAGCATATGCTATATATACTCCACAGACGGTATTACGGACAAAATCGGCTATCTGGACAGGCTGACCTACGGTTCACACAACATGCTTGACACATCCACATCTCCTGTCTGCTCTGTTGCGGCGGACGGAAACGGCGATATATTCATAGCCTACGGAGACAGCACCGGAAAACCGACCCTCAGGGAGATCGGAGGCGGAATAACAGGCGGACTCACCAGCCAGATCACGGAATCTTCCATATCCATGAAATATCTGCCCTCTGAGAACAAGCTTTATCTATCCTACTATGACAACACAACCGCAAACGAGCATTACGGACTAAACTTCTTCAGCAATGCCGCGGACAAAGCTGTTGAAACCGCGGCTCATGTGAACGGCTTTACCGATCTCGCCGTGTCAGCCTCAGGAAGCCTGATTTATCTTCTGGGCGGAACTGACAGCGCTTACGATTCGATTGTGGCTGTTGCCGAGTGTGATCCGGATCTCAGCTCGTGCCTCTCTCAGGAACCTTTTTATCCTGCAGCAGGAAACAACATCAGCGGTGTTTCCCTTGCCGTGGATTCTTCGGATCATGTTTATGCGGCGGTAATAGAAGAGGGAAGGGGGATTATCCTTGCGGACGGCATCCTGAACGACACATACGATGAAACGATTCTTGACAACGCATCGGCTTATTCGACCTCATACAACGGAATAAAAACTTTGATCAATCCCGCTACCCAGCTTGTTTCTGTGTTTTACCGCAGCGGCGGCAGGCTTGTTCATGAGACCGAAAGCCTGATACCTGTTCCCGCTGTTTCCCACATTTACAAGAACTTCGGCAAAGTCAGCATAGGCAGCTTTTCCTCCGAGCTTGTGATAACGGTGGCAAACACGGGAACGCAGGTTATGAATGTCGGCAGTATAGCCCTTCAGCACGGCGATGACTTTGTCCTTGAGAAAGATTACGGCGCGGGTTCCTGCCAGCAGAATTCGTTTTTGCTGTATCCTTCGGAATCATGCACAGTGAAGGTCAGGTTTAATCCTTCCGCAGGCGGAGCCCTGAGTGACAGAATGATTCTGGAAACCGACGGGGGCAAAAAGACAACGAATGTATTCGGCGTAGGAATTTAAAATCTAAATAACCGGAGGCTCCCTCTTCAGGGAGCCTCTTTTTCAGACTGCGATACTTTTGTAAAGCTCTATTACTTCATTATTCTCCAGATACCGCTTGCCGCTGCCGCTGATTTTTTTAGCCGCGTCAAGGAGTGTTTTAACTGTTTCCGGTGTGTATTCCAGACCGTGGGACTGAAGAATATACTCCAGAATCCCCCTGCCTGAATGCTTGCCCACCACCAGCTTTCTCTCCATGCCCAGTTCTGCGGGGTCAAAGGCTTCGTAGTTATTGGGGTTTTTCAATATCCCGTCCGTGTGTATGCCGGATTCATGGGTAAACATCAGCTCCCCGATGACAGGTCTGTAAGGCTCTATGGCTCTGCCGGAGGCTGTGGAAACATATTCGCTCAGGCTTTTAATGCGGGAATGTTCAAACCCGTCCTCAACTCCGTAAACATGACGGGAAGCCATAACTATCTCTTCCAGAGGCGCATTCCCCGCCCTTTCCCCCAGACCTATAACAGTGGTGTTGACGTGCGCCGCACCTGCTCTGATTGCCGCAAGGGAGTTTGCCGTGGCCAGTCCGAAGTCGTTGTGTGCGTGTATCTCCACATCAATGTCCGCTTCGGTTATAATCCGCCTGACTGTTTCATAGGTTGAGAAAGGGTCGAGTATCCCCACGGTATCGCAGTAGCGCAGACGCGCGCCTCCGTATTCCTTAACAAGTTTTGCGTATTCTATCACAAAGTCAGTGTCCGCCCTTGAGGCGTCCTCTCCGCCGACCGAGACATAAAGTCCTTTTGCCGCGCAGAAGTCCATCACCCTCCGAATCTGATCCTTGATCCATGCTCTGTCTTTGTTCAATTTGGTTTTTATCTGTATGTCCGAAAGGGGGAGGGAGATTTCCACGGAATCCGCCCCTGCGTTTACCGAAGCCTGAACATCGCTCACAACGGCTCTGTTCCATGCGATAATACGTGCGTTCAGCCCCAGATCAATTATGCTTGAGAAAACTCTGCTCTCTTCCCTGCCCATGACAGGGATCCCCGCCTCAATCTCCTGAACGCCGATTTCGTCCAGTCTTCGGGCTATTTCCAGCTTTTCGGCAGGGGTGAAGCTAACCCCGGGGGTCTGCTCTCCGTCACGGAGGGTGGTGTCGTCTATTATAAAGTTTTTCATTTATGCCTCCTCAAAACGGATTTCATTTATCACTCCATTCGCAAAAGCCGTGCCAAGGGCTGTTTTATGTTTGATTCTTTGTTTATGAATGAGTTATGCGCTCATGGTCATTGTATCAACTATTACAAAGTAACAATGATTGTAAGGTTCCGGACAAACTTACAATTTTATAAATTATTGAAATATAAGGGAATTGAGTTTGGCAGACTTCTTGCATAAGGTGAAGCATAAGGAGAATGCGCTATGGACAGAGAAACAATCAGACAAAAGGTGGAAAAGCACCCCTGCTACTGTGCCGGGGCGCATATGAAATATTCCCGCATACATCTTCCCGTGGCTCCCGCCTGTAACATTCAGTGCAACTACTGCAACCGAAAGTTTGATTGCAGCAATGAATCACGCCCGGGAGTGACAAGCGATGTGCTCACTCCGGAACAGGCGCTTGAGAAAACCATCTCCGCTTATCACGCTGTTGAGAACCTCAGCGTGGCGGGGATAGCAGGCCCGGGCGACGCTCTGGCCAATCCGGAGGAAACTTTCGGCACTTTCAGGCTGATAAAGGAGTTCAACCCCGATATCAAGCTCTGTCTCAGCACAAACGGACTGGCTCTTCCAAAATATGTAGACCAGATAGCGGAACTCGGCATAGAGCATGTGACAGTGACGATGAACGCGGTTGACCCTGAAATCGCTGTTAAGATATACGACAATGTGGGCGGTGAAAGAGGGATCGAAGCCGTGAAAAAGCTCATAGGCAACCAGATTCTCGGAATACGGATGCTTGTGGCGGAGAATGTTATTGTGAAGGTTAATTCCGTTCTCATTCCCGGGATAAATGATGAACACATAGCGGAAGTGGCGGAAACCATAAAAGAACTGGGTGCTTACATTCACAATGTAATCCCGCTTATGTCCAAAAAGGAATACGGAACAAAATTTTCCGAGATGGAGATTCCCGAACCGGACTGCGCGATGCTCGCCAAGGTCAGAAACGACTGCGAGGACGCCATGGGCAGTTCGGAGAATATCATGAGCCACTGCCGTCAGTGCAGGGCGGATGCTGTGGGGAAACTGGGAAGCGTTTCGAAAATAGGTGACCTTTCCCTTGATGAGCATTCCAGAACACACAGCGGGGCTGTTTTCGGCAGGCTGAATGAACTCGCCGTGGCGGATGTGCGGGCAGGAATAGCCGACATGAAGGATTTTCTCCGCGGGCGCACAGTGAGGGTCGCCGTTGCTTCGTCAACAGGGCGCTGTCTTGACTCCAACTTCGGCAAGGCGGGAAGATTTGAAATTTACGCCTTCACAGAAGAAGGCTTTGAGCATGAGGGAACATTCGACCTTGCCTCCGCCGTTGCCTCCTCTCCTGAAACAAGGCTGGATGCGAGGACAAACGCGATAATAAACGGCCTCGGCACATGCCATGCGGCGGTATTCCGCAAAATAGGCAACAGCGCTGCGGAGGAAATGAGAAATCTGGGCATAGTTCCGTTTGCGGGAACTGCTTACAGCGTGTGTCTTAAAGAGGCATGGAAAGCGGCGGAAAAAATAATCGCGCCCGAAAACGCGGAGGTGAAAAAATGATCGCATCCCCGAAACTCACCCACAGGGATTTTAACGGACAGCTTATCAAAGGAACGGTTCTGGAGGTGGATGCAGGGCTCATTAACGCTTCCGTGATAATTCAGTCCGGCAGGCGCACCATAAGCATAGTTATGCCCGCGGCAGAGCTTGTTAAGGCGGGTATAGCTGTTAACAGCACGGTTTTCTGCCTTATGAGCGGCAAGGACATAACAATAATAACGGACATAAAGGAATACATGACAAGGCTTCAGAAAAAGAACCCCAATCTGGAGACTTATCTTGTGAAATAATAGGGCTGTCTGCCTCGTGAGCGTGCAAGGCTCCCTCCTTTGAAGAAAGGAGGGATGGGCATTTTAACTACCGCACTGTATAAGTTTTACCGAACTCCGGCACTATGAACCCGGATTCAGGCAGTCCGGCCGCTTCCCTTGCCTTTATCAGCCTTTCCGCCGGTTCGTCTATCCCTTCATCAGTTAGCTGGACGGTTCCGAAGTGGCTCCCTATGCTGAATTTTGAATTGATCTCCTGATGTATCTGAACGGCTTCCTCAGGATTAACGTGCGAGTATTTCATGAACCATCTGGGTTCATATGCACCGATGGGGATTACAGCCAGCTCAAACTCTCCGAATCTGTCCGCCAGCATTTTATCATGACTGCCCTTTGCTGTGTCCCCCGCGAAATAGATGTTTCCCGAACCTCCGGTAAGCACAAAACCGCCCCAAAGGGTCATGTTCCTGTCCCACGGCGTTCGGGCGGAAAAGTGCCTTGCGGGAACAAATGTGATTTTCAGCCCCTTAAAGTCTGTCTCTTCCCACCAGTCCATTTCGGTCACGTTTTTGAACCCTGTTTCCATAATATCGGGCACATTGCCCAGCCCTGTGTAAACGGCGGCATCGGGAAAGAGTCTGTGCAGTTTTTCAAGGGCGGGTTTGTCCATATGTTCGTAGTGATTGTGGCTGATAAGGATAATATCCACAGGCGGCAGATCCTCCATCCTCACGCCCGCATCACGCACACGCCTGGGCCCCGCCCACGAAACAGGGCTTGCCCTGTATGAGTAAAACGGATCCGTGAGAATGTTCAGTCCGTCTGTCTGTATAAGAAATGTGCTGTGATTGATGAAGGTAACAGAAAGCCCTTCCGCGCGTTCATGCGGAATTTTTTCAGGAGTGCTTTCAATCCATTCCGGCCATTCGGTTTTATCTGAACTGAACTTCCATTTCAGCAGATCCATGGCGGAGCGCTCAGAGCGGGAGTCATAGTTATAAAACCTTTTGCCGTCAAACGGCGCATTTATATGTGCTCTTTCAACTTTTGCTGATGCTGAACATCCCGCCAGAATCAGGGTAAGAATAATAACTCTCAGACTCATAAAATCCCCCTGATCTTTTTAATAATTTATTAACTGTTGACCATTTCAGGCATTAAAAGTTTTCTTTTATCCGGTACATCATATTAATAAAAATACTGGACAATAACTACGGTTAATTGTTATTGTTAGCTTTGTTTTGGTAATACCTCTTTCCCATATACAATGTTCTGCGGGGGGTTGGGCTGTGTTTTACGATGTCTACAAATGGCTTGAACGAAATTTCTTTAATTCTCTTTCCAGAAAGATAGCAGGCAATCTTATTTTTTTAACCGGTGTTTCTTTTGCGGCTCTGATTTATCTCCTTTCGGAAACTGAAAGTGACGGATTTGTTTATTTTGTTTTGTGTGTATTGTTTTTCTCTTCTGTTTTCACATTTTTCTTCATGAGAAGTCTGATTGTCAGACCAATTACGGATGTTATTCACACTCTTGAGGAAATGAACAACGGCTCCAAGGATCTTTCCAGACAGATAAAGTGCAGTTCCATAGATGAAATAGCCGAAATGGTGGACAAATTTAACCTCTACCAGAGGAATATTGCCGCAACTGTGGACGACATAAGACGTCTTGGGCTCAAGATTGCAGAAGAAACTGCAAAAACCTCAAAAAATATCAATGATTCGGCGGATGATGCCAAAAATCAGGGCGAGCTGGCGGGAATTATATTTAACGCCAGCAGTGAAGCCACATCGGCGCTGACGGATATTTCCGTGAGCACATCAGAAATTACCGGCTCGACTTCCGAAAATCTGGAATCTGTCCGCAGGAGCTACTCGGACATGGTTAACATTACCGAAGAGATCAATATCATTAAATCCGAGATAGATTCCTTTCAGCGCACCGTTTCCGATCTCAGTAAAAATTCGGAAAACATCAGGCTGATCGTCTCCCTCATAAACGATATCTCCGATCAGACAAACCTTCTGGCTCTGAACGCCGCCATAGAAGCCGCCAGAGCAGGGGAGGCGGGAAGAGGATTCGCGGTGGTGGCGGATGAGGTGCGGAAGCTAGCGGAACGCACCCAGAGCGCAACAAACGACATAAGCAACAACATAAGCGGCATGACGGAACTTGTTAAAAACACAGACAGCGGAGCAAAGCAGATTGAATCCTACGCCGCGAACATTCAGTCTGTGGTCACAAACGCAACGGAACAGTTCCAGAGCATGATGGATGATCTGGAGAAAAACAATTCAAACCTTCTGAGAATCGCCTCCGCCATTGAGGAGCTTTCTGTTACCAACAGCCAGATACACGACAATGTCGATTCCATAAACACGCTCAGCATTAATGTCGCAGGGCACATGAAGCTTTCGGAGGACGCCTCCCGCAGGCTGGGCGGATTCACGGAGGATCTGCTTGATAATGTAGCCTCTTTTAAAACAGGCAATTCCTCGGTGGAAAAGCTTATTGTCAGAGCAGGCGAGATGCGTGACCTTTTTCAGAAGGAGCTTGATGCCCTCTCCTCAAAATGCGATGTATTTGACCGGAATTACAAACCTGTTAAAAATACTGACCCGCAGAAGTATGAAACCTCATATAACAGACAGTTTGAATCGTCCATGCAGAAAATGTTTGATAAGTTCCGTGATGAACTGGGAGCGATATATTCCCTCGGCGTTGATGTGAACGGTTATCTGCCCACCCACCACAGCCAGTTTTCCCGCCCGATGACGGGAAATCCAAAGGAAGACCTCGTCAACAGCCGCCATATGAGGATATACAGCGCCAATCAGGTTGAGAAAAGAAGAGCGAAAAACACCAAGCCTTTCCTGCTTCAGACCTATGCCCGCGACACAGGGGAGCTGCTTAATGATCTTTCCCTCCCTGTGTATGTGAAAGGGAAGCACTGGGGCAATTTCATACTGGGGCTGAAGCCCGAGAAAGTGCAGAGCTGAAATATTTCCGGCTTAACGGCTTGATTTTGTCCCCTTCGGCGGTATACAATCAGTCATAAGTTTTCAGAGCGAGGCTTGCATGGTTGAAATGTTTACAGGGTTGAGTCCGGTTTATCAGGCGCTTATAGCCACTTTCTTCACATGGGGGATGACTGCCCTCGGCGGTTCTCTTGTGTTCTTTTTTGTTAAAATCAACCGTAAGCTTATGGACGGAATGCTCGGCTTTGCAGCCGGAGTGATGATAGCCGCAAGCTACTGGTCTCTCCTTGCCCCTGCCATTGAAATGGCAGAGAACAGCGGAGACACTCCCGCGTGGATACCTGCGGTTGTGGGTTTTCTTGCCGGAGGTGCTTTTCTCTGGGCCATAGACAAGGTTCTGCCTCACCTGCATCTTGGCTTTCCGAAATCTGAGGCAGAGGGGATTAAGACAGGCTGGCAGCGCAGTGTTCTTCTTGTTCTCGCAATCACTCTTCATAACATACCCGAAGGGCTGGCGGTCGGCGTGGCTTTCGGTGCGGTGGCATATGGCCTTCCCTCTGCGGATCTTGCCGGAGCTGTCGCCCTTGCCATAGGCATCGGGATACAGAACTTCCCTGAAGGCACGGCGGTTTCCGTTCCTCTCCGCAGGGAGGGGCTGAGTAAGTTTAAATGTTTCTGGTACGGGCAGCTTTCAGGCATAGTGGAGCCCATTGCCGCCGTGATAGGTGTTCTTGCTGTTCTTGCCATGCGCCCCATACTCCCCTATGCCCTTGCTTTTGCCGCCGGAGCTATGATTTATGTTGTGGTGGAGGAGCTGATTCCTGAATCCCAGCTTGAAAAAAATACAGACATAGCCACAATCGGCACGATGCTGGGCTTTGCTGTGATGATGACTCTGGATGTGGCCTTGGGGTAAAATCTTCACGCTTGTTTTATTTTAAATAAATTTATTCATTAATCGTTATTTCTATTGAAAAACCGTCCTCTTGTACTTATTTTTGACATATACATTACACAAGGACGGCTTATTATGATTGGAATAGGATTCGACAGGCTCGATGAGCTCAATGAGGGTGTGTTTTATCTCGATGAGAAAAGACGCATTATCTACTGGAACAAAGGCGCGGAGGAGATCTCAGGCTATCTCAAGTCTGAATGCGCCGGAAAATTCTGCTACGACAACATTCTCTGCCACGAGGACGAATGCGGCAAAAAGCTTTGCAGCACTTCCTGTCCCGTTGCGAAAACTCTCAAGGACGGAAAACCGAGAAATCTGGAAGCCTCATTCATTCACAAGGACGGTGAAAAGGTTGGGGCGGATATCGAAGTGAAGCCTCTGTATGATTCCACAGGGGTGATAAGGGGAGCCGTTCAGAGTTTCCGCAGGAAATAACACGGCGGAACATCAACACATTTAAAAACAGCTATGATTCTCCGAAACTTACGGAGGATTAACCATGCTCGAAACCGTTGCCGTGATTCTGGGGATTGTTCATACTGTTACAATGCTGATCTTCGTTCCTGTCTGGAACGTTCTTGCGAAGCTGAATAAAAGCATAGGCGGAGTCAGGGAGGCGCTTCAGGATCTCAGGCTCCATATATCTGAAAAATATTCCACAAAAGATGACTTCTACCGTCTTGAAAGACAGTGCGAAGAGGCTGTTCAGCGTGCTCACGAACGCATTGACGCGCTCAGCGGAAAATGGTGAGGCTCAGTCCTCACCGTTGTAGAACCGCCATTTTTTCTCAAGGATCAGTCTTGAACCCCTGCGGAAGGTAAGGTAAGACCATGCCCACTGGGAAACAACGAGGAAGCGGTTCTTGAACCCTGCCAGATAATAGATGTGAACCAGAAGCCATGCGACCCATGCGGGAAATCCGGTTAGGCGCATTATTCCGAATTCGGTTATTGCTTTGCTGCGGCCTATGGTGGCCATCTGGCCTTTGTCTTTGTATCTGAAAGGTGTTCTTTCTCTGTCCCTGATTTCTTTTTCTATCAGATCCGCAAGGTAATTTCCCTGCTGCATGGCGACCGGCGCTATGCCGGGCAGGGGTCTTCCCTCTCCGTCAGGGAAACAGGCGCAGTCTCCCGCGGCGAAAATATCAGGATGACCGGAAAGGCTGAGATCCGCCGTGACCGTCATTCTGTTCATCTTGTCCTTCCCTGGGGTGAAATCAGAGTCGATGGAGTTTGCCCTGACTCCCGCCGCCCAGAGAACGGCTGTTGTTTCTATCCTTTCGTTGCCTACGTTGAGGCCGTTTTCATCGATATTTGTCACAATGCTGTTTGTCCAGACCTGAACGCCTAGCTGTTCCAGAGCTCTTGTCGCCCACGCTGAAAGCTTTTTGCTGAAGGAAGGCAGGATGCGGTTTCCGCCTTCGATAAGGATGACTCTGGTGAGCTTTGCGTCTATGTTTTTAAAATCTCTGGCAAGGGTGTATCTGCTCATTTCTCCGATTGCCCCTGCCAGTTCCACTCCGGTGGGTCCGCCGCCGACAACCGCAAATGTGAGGTATTTTTTCTGAAGGCTCCGGTCGGATGTTTTTTCGGCGTTTTCGAAGGCGGAAAGAACGCGTCTGCGTATCTCTGTGGCCTGTTCGAGGGTTTTCAGACCCGGAGCGTGCTGTTCCCAGTGTTCATTGCCGAAGTAGGTGTGTTTTGCTCCGCAGGCCAGTATAAGATAGTCATAGGGCAGTTCGCCGAAATCAGTGACGACCTTTTTCTCTGCCGAGTTTATGAAAAGCGCTTTCCCCTGAACAACCTTGATATTGCTGTATTTCGCCAGAAGGCTCCTTACCGGAACTGCTATGTCCGCAGGGTTGAGGCCGGCCATCGCCACCTGATAAAGCAGGGGCTGGAAAAGATGATGGTTTGCCCTGTCGATAAGGATTACCTCCGCATCTTTGCAGCCGCCTAATCCTTTTGCGGCGTTGAGCCCTGCGAACCCTCCGCCGATTATTACTACCCGCTTCATACAACCTCCGCATAAAGAAGACAAAACCTGTGTGTTTTATGATGATCAGGCATTTGAGCCTACAGGTCAAGAGTTTGTTTTTGATTTTTCCGCAGGGGGTATGATATAATTGTATTACGATGTTCTATAAACGAAGGGGATTCGGATGAATGTTTATGAACAGATACTCGGAACAGCAGAGGCCTCCGAGAAGAGCATATGCTCAGATGCTTGTTTCTCAAGGCTTGTTGCGGATGTATTGGCATGTTCTGAAGCATATCTCTCAGAGAATGTTGATAAAACAGATTTTGATTTTATTGACTGTAAGAAAGGATGCGCCCACTGCTGTGTGGTTTACATCACAGTGCTTATGCCGGAGGCGGTCAATATTGCTGATTTTCTCCGCAGAGAGGGGAGGGCGGAAGGGCTTATCCCTCTGCTTGAGGAGCGCGTGAAAGAGACCAGATGGACGGATGAGCAGGACTGGAGCCTTCTCGGTAAGAAGTGTATTTTTCTGGATCAGGACGGAGCCTGCTCCATATACCCCGTCAGGCCGCTTCTGTGCAGGGCTGTTACCTCGGTTTCGGCGGAGGACTGCCACGAGGCGCTGGCGGCGAGGATTATGGGGGAGGAGACGCCCGTGCTCATGAACATCGCCGTGAAAAAGACCTATGAGCAGGGCTTCAGAGCCATGGCCGATTTGCTTAAAGCGCACGGGATGGACAACGCAGGGCTTGAGCTCACCCGTGCTGTGCTGTGCGCGCTTAAAAACAGCGGTCTTGCGGAAAGGCTGAAAAAAGGGGAGAAGATACGCCCTTTCTGCTAAGCTGCAATGTAAAGCGCAAGTCCGCCCGCTGCAAGTGCGGTTATGAACACGCCCATAACTCTTATGCCTATCTGCCTGTTTGAAATCAGCAGAACAAGAAGCCCTTTCAGGATGGTGTTTGTGGCTGCCGCGGTCATAATTGCCGTTGCCGCCGTGGTGTGGCTGAGTTCTCCGTGGGCGAGCCTCGCCATGGATATGGTTATCGCGTCCACGTCTGTCAAGCCTGAAAAGAATGCCAGAACAATTATTCCGGTGTCGCCGTAGTATTCTTTGATGAACTGCGAAAAAAGCAGGATCATCGATATCAGACCCGCGAATTTAAGAGCGGGCAGTATCTGAAAAGGGTTGCTGAGCGGCGGAACATCAGCTTTTGCCTCTTTGTCCCTTGCCCTTGTAAACCAGAAAAAAGCCATGCCGAGATATACGGAAGCGCCGCTGACGATAAGGGGAACCGCCACAAGCTTCAGAAGCTCCTTGTTGACCACGGAAACCTCTATGAGCATCCTCGGGAACATGGTTCCGCAGGCTACGAGTATTCCGGCGGAGAAAACCCTTTTAAGCTGTGAGTGCTTGCCCAGTCTGGAGAAGGAGAGGGTGAGCGCGGTTGAGGAGACAAGCCCGCCGAGAATGCCTGTTATCATTATTCCTTTGCCTGCTCCTGCTATGCGTATGGCGAAATAACCCGCGAAGGACATTCCGGTTATCAGAACCACAAACCACCAAACCTCATAAGGATTGAGGGCGGAGTATGGGCCGTATCCCTTGTCCGGCAGAACCGGAAGAAGAACCACAGAGATAAGGAGAAGCTTCAGTGTGGCGTGAATTTCCTTGGCTTCAAGTTTACGCACCCATTGATAGACAAAGGGTTTCATGCTGAGGATCACCGCTGTTACCACTGCGATTGACGATGCCATGCTCATAAACCCCATGGAGGAGAGGATGCCCAGACAGAAGGTTATATCCGCGGCGACAACGGTTGTGATCCCCACTCCGTGAGGCCTTCCGCAGTCGCTCACATGAACTGCTGTGAGAAGAACCGTGACCGCCGCAAAGGCTATCCCCGCTATGAGCAGGTTGCTGTATGTATTGCTGATGAAACCGATTATCCCGCCGAGAAGCCCTATCAGGCCGAAGGTGCGCAGACCGAAAAAGGGCGAGGACTCGCCGTCTATGACCTCCCGCCAGCCCCTTTCCAGACCAATGAGAAGCCCCAGAGCCAAAGACAGGAACAGAGGAATAAAATCGTTCATCCGCACACCTTCATTAATATAGTTAATAACAGCTTAGCCTATTTAATTCAGGATAACAAACTAAGAAATGAACAGGCGGGCAGACTCAGCTCATTATTTTCAGGCTGACTTTGTTCCTTCCTGCGTCTTTTGATTTGTAAAGCTCTTCATCTGCGGTTTTATAAATGGTGTCCATATCTGTTTTCGGATATTTAGAAAGGTCTATGCATATGCCCCCGAAAGAAGCGGTGACATATTTCGAGGCAGTGTTTCCCGAATGCTCGATCATGAGGTTTTCGACGGCGCATCTTATCTTTTCCAGAAAGACTGCGCTTTTCTCGCAGTCCTGCCCGCTGAAAAGAAGGCCGAATTCCTCGCCGCCCAGACGGAAGCTGTAGTCGGAGCTTCTCAGCATGAAGCTTTTTATGCAGTGAGCAACGCTTTTCAGCACCATGTCGCCCTGAGTGTGCCCGTATGTGTCGTTATATTCCTTGAACTTATCCACATCCAGAAGCACAAAGGTCATATATTTGCTTTCCCTGCGCACTCTTTTAAGCTCAGCGCTCATCACGGAGGTGAAAAAGCGTCTGTTGTTCAGCCCCGTCAGATCGTCAGTGAGGGAAAGTTCCTCCACTCTTTTTCTGTCGGTTATGTCTTGGCGGACGGAAAGCATTCCGATAACCCTGCCGTCGCTGTCGAACTTGGGTGAAACGGTGGCTTTAACCCAGTACAGTTCGCCGTTTTTGCGCCTGTTTCTCACTTCTCCGATCCACTTCTCGCCGGAGAGCACCATAAAGCGGATGTCGTCCGCTGTGGGCGGGTCGTTTCTGTCATATTTGAGATCGCTGTACTTTTTGCCTATCAATTCCTCTCTGCTGTATCCCGACACACGACAGAAAGCCTCGCTCACGGATGTTATAAAGCCTTTCCTGTCTGTTTCGGAAACAATGACATTCTCGTCAATGATTTCCACATACTCATTCAGCTTGGCGTATGCCTGTTTAAGTTCCTGCTGGGCTTTGCGCATGGCGGTTATGTCCTGCACGGTTCCGGTTATCACCTTGTCGCCGTTTTTCAGAACGGAGGTGACAGCCTTTGCGAAAACCCATTTATCGTGCCCGCCTGCTGCCGTGACCTTGTATTCCGTTTCAAAGGAAATATTTTTTCTCGCCAGATCCTGAAGATGCTTCCTCAGCCTGTTGCGGTCATTTTCATGCACTTTTTCCAGAAATGTGTCCAGATCAAGCTCATCTCCTTCCTTTATGCCGTGGATTGTGTAGAACATTTTGGAGAGCCAGAGCCTTCCTGTGTCCGGATTCCACTCCCAGTTGCCGATGTTTGATATCGTCTGGGCGTTTTCAAGGCTTGCTCTGGTTTTTATAAGCTGATCGTTCAGTTCCTTACGTGTTGTTATATCACTGAAAGTGGCTACGGTTTTGTCCACCTTGTCAGCATTCGGGGTGAAAAGGGGCATTACGTTCACAATAAACCAGCTTGCGCTTCCGTCAGGGTTTTTAAGGCCTATCACACTGTCCACGGAGGGTTTGCCGCTTGTTCTGCATTCCGCTATGGGCGGACAGAAGCTTCCCGTAATCGTATCGTTTTCATCAATGAATTTCAGTCCGACAGATTCCAGAGTCCTGCCTGTTATCCCTGTGCTGTTTCCGATTCCGAACATTGCCCTCAGGCTGGCGTTTATGCCTATGATGCGCCCCTGACCGTCCTGAAGGAGCACTCCTTCGCGCATCACGGAGATCACGGTTTTAAACCGCTTTTCGGTTTCCTGCTTTTCCTCTGTTTCTTTCAGAAGGGCGAGATGCTTCTCTTCCAGACGGTTTTCAAACTCAATCCTTTCATCGATCATGCGGTTTGCGTATTCGGCGAGGATTCTGAATTCGGTGAAAAAAAGCTCGTCCGGCTCGATTTTCACATTTTCATCCCTTCCTCGTTCAAAGAAAAGCATGAAGGAGCCGAAGCTTCTCTTTATGCGCTCGGATATTCTCCGTGCTATCAGAGATATGATTATGAGGATTATAAAAAGCACGCCGACTGTCTGAAAGATGCTGTTTTTTGTCCTTTCGGTCATTACAGCTTTTTCCGCCATATATTCCGATTCAATATCATCGATATAGAGCCCTGTTCCGTACACGGCGTTAAGTTCCCTGTCCGAAACAAAGTAAGATATTTTGTTTAGCGGTTTGCCCCCTTTGTGCTTGGGGTAGAGATAGGAGTAGAAGGTGCTGTCCTGTTTTTTCAGGATTTCCTTTATTTCCATATACGGATAATTGCCCGCCGAATCCTGAAATTTTTCAAAATATACCGGAGGGTCATAGAATGTGCCGAAATTTGCGTGAAGATACCCGTCAAAGTCGGCTATGATCAGGTAGCCGTCCTGACTGAGTGGCATGTAGGCCAGAGAACGGAATATTTTTTTCCTCATCTGGCGGATGAAGATGTCTCTGTTTGCCTGAACGCCGATTATGAGTCCGCTTTGCTTCTCCAGAGCGGCGGAGACGCTTATCTCCTGAAGCCCGCTTCCGTCTCTCGGCTGGTGTTTAAAGCGGGTTGCGGCTCTGAAGCCTGTGAGGGCGTTTTTAAAGACTGTCTCGAACGGAACAGCCCCTTCTGCATCTCTGTAGGCGGATACTGCTGTTCCTTTCAGTTCGGGCATGGAGGAGTGGGCAAGGAGTATTCCGTTTTTGTCTATCACAAAAATATCCGTGCGGATGTTAATTGCCAGAGATACTATTGTGTTTATTAGCTTGTCGGGGGATTCATAAGCGGCTATCTTTTCCGCTGTTGAGTTGATTGCTGTGAGGTTTGAGGAAATGAGCCTGCTTATTTCATCTTCAGTGCGGCTTTTTTCAAAGTCTATAAATGTCCTGACTTCATCAATCTGCGCGCGGAGAAGCTCTTTCCTGTTGTTTATCCGGGCTGATTTCAGCTCCGCTGATTCTTCGCCGAAGCGGGTATTTATCTCTTTCACCCAGAGAAAACCGACAGTAAGGACGGTGATCACCGCAGCCGTGAACGCTGATAAAAAAATCTGTTCCGATAGATTCCTGAATTTAAGCATCGGCCTGCCTTGATTATTCAGCGTTACCCGTAGCTTTTAAGTGCGGACTCCGTAGTTTCGAACACCTTGAGCACTTTATGCAGACTGGTGATTTTAAGTATGTCCCTGATTCCGTGGCTGACTTCGGACAGAATGAGGTTCCCTCCGGTGCTTCTCAGATCTGCCGCGGCCTTCACAAGGGTTCCGAGCCCGCTTGAGTCAATATATATAGCTCCGTTCATATTTATGACTGCGAACACGCTTCCTGCTTCCGTAATCTCCTTGATGAGTCTGCGGAAGTCTTCCAGATTATCATAATTTATTGATTTCGGTGCGGTTATGACAACCGTGGTTTCATTTTCTTTTTTGTATTTCCACATAATTCTACCGTTTTATTGTGAATTATATGTTCTTTAATCTGCTTTGTAAACTCAATGTAAGTTCCCCGCTTATGAAGCGAAGTACACATAAGCCATGTAAACTGCGTAAAGAGCGGCGATACACCATGAAACAATGGAGATTCTTCTGTGCTTTTTCGCGCTTTTGTCAAGCTCGATGCCCAGAAGGACAAGGGCGACAACCATGGATGTTATGAGCACGGCCACTGTGTTAACCCTGCTTACAGAGGAGTACACATCCCCTTTGAGATAAAACAGGTCGCACACGCCGATTATGGTCACGTTGAAAATGTTTGAGCCGATGAGGTTGCCCACCGCCATATTCACCGAGCCTATTTTCACGGCGGCTATGCACACTGCGAGCTCAGGAAGAGAAGTTACGAACGCGAGGAGAAAGTTGCCCACGAAGGAACCGCCCAGCCCCGTGTCAGTGGCTATGAAATCTGCGGATTTGCTGAGGGCAAGGCCCGCGGCAACTATAATCGCCGCTGAAACCGCAAAGGACGTGAAAGCGGAGGCGAGGGTTGTTCCGTTAACATTGGTTTCCTCCAGATCCGCCTGCAGCTCGTCTTTGTGGATGAACGCTGTGTACATTGAAATGAGATAAACCGCAAATATAGCCACACTGGTGAGGTTCAGCCAGCCTATGGAAGGCACGGGCACGAAAAGCCCCACGCCGCTTATCATTGTGAGGATAATGACATAAAGCCCGGTGGTGACGTTTGACTTGCTGGCGTGCGCCAGTATGCTCCCCTTGCGGTACATGGCGTCCATTATGAATATGACCAGCATGTTGAACATGTTTGAGCCGTAAACATTGCCGAAGGCCAGATCCGGGTTGTCGACTATTGTCACGGCGCCGACGGATGAAATTACCTCGGGAAGGCTTGTGGATGCCGCAATCAGCGTAAGACCGATGAAACTGTGGCCGAGTCCGGTTTTTTCGGCGATAATATCTCCGCTGACCGACATTTTTTTACCGGCAAAAATTACCGCCGCGGCGGACGCGAGAAAAAGAATATAATACATATTTAAAACACCTTAAATTGCAGATTTGTTTGAAGCACGGGAAGTTAAGAGTCAAGCTCTTTCAGAAAGGTTATCTTTCTTCCTTCGTAAGATATAACCTCTTCTTCGGCAAGCTTTTTTAAAAGTCTTGAGAAGGTCTCGGGCGTTGTCCCGAGCAGAAGAGCCAGCTCGCCCTTGGGAACAGGGAGAGTGACTGTGTTTTTCCCTTTGTGCTGAAGGGTTTCCAGATAATGCAGAAACCTGCCCCGAACATCCTTCAGGGTGAGGTTTTCTATCATATTGACGAAATATTTTATGCGCCTTGCAAGCAGACCTATTATGGCCATAGCCACCTTAGGTGTTTTCTCAATCTGCCTGAAAAGCTCCGCCGCGTCCATTTCAAGGAGAATGCAGTTTTCCATTGCCTCCGAGGTCACAGGATAGCAGCATTCAAGCTGAAGTATTATTTCAGCGAACATTTCATTCTGCACCACAAAGTGGACTATGGCTTCCTTGCCTTCGTTGTTTGTTTTGTAGAGCTTGATTTTTCCTTCCAGCAGAAAATATATGTATCTGCCGCTCTCCCCTTCCATGAAGAGTATTCCGCCCTTGTCCAGGGTCTTCACCCTTGAGATCCTGTCGATAACATCGTGTACGCTGTCATCACCGAAAAAAGCCGTTAAAAATTTCTTTACTGCAGTTTTTTTATCCATTCTTGATCCATATCAAATCATTTACCTGTTATTCTTATATCATAACTCCAACAGAAAAAAAAAGCAGGAGGACAAATTAATGAGCATGTTTTGTATGCAGTGCCAGGAAGCAGCGAAAAACACAGGCTGTACAGTTAAGGGAGTTTGCGGAAAGCAGGCGGATACCGCTCAGCTTCAGGATCTTCTTCTCTACACTCTTAAAGGTATAGCTTTCGCGGGCGAGCACGCTCCCGCCGGAGTTTATGAGAAAGAGGCAGGATTTTTCACCATCAAGGCGCTTTTTGCCACAATCACAAACGCCAACTTCGACAACGTTAAGCTGACATCTCTTGTGAAAGAGGCTTTGAATATAAGAGAGTCCGTCAAGACTAAAGCGGCTCTGCCCGCACAGACACCGGACTGTGTTACATGGAAGCCCGCGAATGATGCGGATCTTGAAGCGAAGGCCGCCTCTGTGGGCGTTCTTCTTGAAACAAACGAAGACCTGCGCTCACTTAAAGAGCTTATCACTTACGGTCTCAAAGGCATCGCCGCTTATGCGGAGCACGCCGCTGTTCTCGGCTACGAAGATGACGCTATCTACTCATTTGCCAAGGAAGCTCTCGCAGCCACAGTGAAAAACCTCAGCATGGAGCAGCTTATCGCTCTCGTTATGAAAACGGGCGAAATCGCCGTTACCACAATGGCGCTTCTTGATAAGGCAAACACCACAACTTACGGCAGCCCCGAACCCACAGAGGTTAATATCGGTGTCCGCAAAAACCCCGGTATTCTCATCTCCGGCCACGACCTTAAAGACCTTCAGGAACTCCTTGAGCAGACCGAAGGCACAGGAGTGGACGTTTACACACACAGCGAAATGCTTCCCGGGCATTACTATCCCGCTTTCAAAAAATACAGCCATTTCGCAGGCAACTACGGCGGCTCATGGTGGCATCAGGATAAGGAGTTCGAAACTTTCAACGGACCTATCCTTATGACAACAAACTGCATTGTGCCGGTTAAGGATTCCTACAAAGACAGAATCTTCACCACTGGCATGGCGGGTTACCCCGGTGTTAAGCACATAGCCGACAGAGCAAAAGGCGGCAAAAAGGATTTCTCTGAAATCATCGCCCTTGCTAAAAAGTGCGCTGCGCCCGTTGAGCTTGAGACAGGCAAAATCATAGGCGGTTTCGCCCACGGAACGGTTCTTTCCATAGCCGATAAGGTTATCGAAGCTGTTAAATCCGGCGCTGTAAAAGGCTTTGTTGTTATGGCAGGCTGCGACGGCAGACACAAAACCCGCTCACACTACACAGAAGTAGCGGAAAAACTGCCCGAAGGCTACATCATACTCACTGCAGGATGCGCTAAATACCGCTACAACAAGCTGAACCTCGGCACAATCGGCGGAATACCCAGAGTGCTTGACGCCGGTCAGTGCAACGACTCATACTCGCTCGCAGTCATCGCCCTTAAACTGAAAGAGGCTTTCGGACTTGACGATGTTAACAAGCTCCCCATCTACTATGATGTGGCATGGTATGAGCAGAAGGCGGTTACTGTTCTTCTCGCCCTTCTCTACCTCGGCGTGAAAAACATCCACCTCGGACCCTCACTGCCCGCTTTCCTTTCTCCGGCAGTGGCAAACTTCATAGTTGAGCAGTTCAAACTCAGCCCCGTTAAAGAAGCGGACGAGTTTGTGGCAATGCTTGCTTAATTCAGAAAACTTTACAGCCGGAAGGGTGCACGCCCTTCCGGTTTTTTTTATCTCTTGACTATCATTCCCGTACACAATATCCTCTAGAAAACAGTATATTATTGATAACAGCTTTCACGGGGTGAGGTGTGGCTTCATTGGACTTGAGCAAGCTCAGGGTACTTTGCGTTGAGGATGACGAAATAGCCAGACTCTCCATCGTCAACATAATACGCAGAAGGGCGGCGGAAGTTTACATGGCTTCCAACGGTCAGGAAGGTTTGGACCTTTTCATGGAAAAGCGTCCGGATCTTGTTGTTGCGGATCTCGCCATGCCTGTTATGGACGGTGCGGAAATGATCGCTTCCATCAGGGAGCACGACACCGATGTCCCCATAGTTATAGTGACCGCATTCCCCGATCAGGGCAAAAACCTTGACGGTGCGGACTATATTATGGTCAAGCCCGTGCACAAGGATCTCCTTCTTGAGCTTCTCCATGCCTGCGTAAGGAAAATCAACGAAAAAAGGAAAGCCTGATTTTTTTCACCTATTATCTTCTTTTTTATATTAGTTAAAAAAGCTTCTTTAAAATCTTTTTCATTCCAAGTGAACAGATGCTAAATTTTATTTTAAAAAATGTTAAGAAGATCAAAATTTTGTATTGTTGTTTTAAGGTGAATTTGATATTCTTCGAAATATAAGCATATGACTGTCCGCAGCTTAATCCTTTCAATAAAAACCACGGAGACTGTCTATGAACTGGGGAAGCAGCATTTACCGTTTCGGCCTTTATGCAACATGGGGCATAGTGTTTATCATTGCTTATATCTACTGTGTAAAAACTTACGGATTTGCCCTTGGCGGCGGGGTGGGCTGGTTGCCTTCCGCTATCGCCGCTTATGTCGCAGGGCTTATCTGGCCTGCGGTTGTTCCTTTTCTCGTTTTTATGTTTTTCAGCGGCAGGTTCGTGGTTTAGTTCCCTAGGCAATTTGTACATTCCGTCAAATTGCCTCACACGCTCGCGGACTGCAAAAGCAGTCCTTCGCTTCGCACGGCGCAGCATCTTGCCCTCATGCCCAAAATTTACCCTCCATGGAAATTTTGGATACACGCTCGCGGGCGGGTAAACCGCCCTTCGCTTCGCACGGCGCAGTTCCATCCATGGAACTGTTTATGTGTCGGAACTTCATGTTAAGCTCATCCCCTTCCCGTCATGCTGAACGAAGTGAAGCATCTCCATTCTGAGACTCTTCGCATTCGCTCAGAGTGACCGTGAATAAGAGACTTAAATCGTTATGCATTCTCTGCTCGGAGAAGATCTTTGTTGCCGGAACGGGAGGACAGGTCAGTTCTCGCCCGTCATGCTGAACGAAGTGAAGCATCTCCATTCTGAGACTCTTCGTGACTGTTATTTCTTTTTCCCGAAGTCGTGCCGGATTATTTTGCCTTCAGCCTGGGTCCCGCTTTCGTCTTTGGGCTGTTCGGTTTTTGTTTCAGGAATACGGAAATTGACTATGAATTCAGGAGACACGGGATCATTGAATATTGCGGCCACAGACTCAAAAGGGATGAAAACTTCCTCCCATCTGCCGGAGAATTTCATTGTGACTGATATAAACGAGTCCTCAATTCTGAAATCCCTGTATGACTGGGGACCGAAAACAAGGACAATCCCCCTTGTTTTTTCCTCGTCCACCAGACCTCGCCTGCCGATCACTACGCCGGGATGAGGCGATATGTGCATGAAAAATTTAAGATAATTGGCAGTAACGTTTTTGATGAGCTCTTTTTTGAAGAGTATTAGTGAGTCCATACTGATTTTATATCAGGAAAATAAGTTTTTACAAACCTGATTTTCCCTGCACGGCCTATGTCAGCAGGCTTTTCTGACAGTCCACAAGCTCGCGGATTGTGCTGTAGTGTTCATTTGCCTGAAAAATCATCTTTGTGAAAACTTCCGCGGTGGCCAGCGCATCCCCGAGGGCTGTGTGTCTGCCGTTGCACTTCACGTTATATACATCAAAAAGATGATCGAGGGAGAGGTGATCCTCCTTTTTGATGATAGCGCGGGAATAAATAAGCATTGTGTCCAGCCACTGGTTGTGAATCTGACAGCCGAAACAGCTGCTGAGTTCCTTATTGATCATTTTTATATCAAAGTTTATGTGGTGACCGACAATTACCGAAGTTCCGACGAATTTCAGGAAGTCGGGCAGGATTTCCTCAACCCTCGGCTTGTCCCGAACCATCTCGTCCGTGATGTTGTGCCACTTTATGGACTCGGGCGGAATTATCATTTCGGGGTTTATGAATGTGTTGTAAAAGTCGATTATTTTGAAATTCTGCACCTTCACGGCGGCAATGTTGATCACCCTTGCCTTAGTTAAGTCAAGTCCGGTGGTTTCCGTATCCACAACGGAGAACACCGCGTCCTCAATCTTTTCGCCCATAGCCTGATGGTTTTTTGCGGCTTCGCACATTTTATTAACATAAATCGCGACAGGGTCTTTCGGCTTATTCTCAACATGTTTTCTGCCGAACAGCTTAGCAATCATCTTTCACCGGAGGAGTTTTCTGATTTATGAACATTTGTAATTTATAACACAATTTCATTTCGATGCTATTCTAAATATTTTTTTTCCCTTTTTCAAGCTTCTGTTTTTGGTTTATACTGTTTTTTACAATTGTTTACAGAAAAAAGGTGCTTTTTGTCGGATTCCTCTTTCGGTAAAAGGATATGGACGGTTCTTAAAATATCCTTTCCCGCCGCTATGTATAACCTTCTCGGAATGGTTCAGTCCATGGTTGACATGCTTTTTGTCGGGCGCATCTCTGCCCTGAGTGTCGCCGCTGTGGGTGTCAGTATGCAGTATGTGGGTATGCTGTATGCGTTTATGTCGCTTTTTTATGTTGGGACAAACGCCCTTGTCTCAAGATTTTTCGGCGCGAATGATCCGGAGAAGGCAGGGCTTGTAAGTTATAACATGTTTGTTCTGGCGCTGATTTTCTCTGTGCCTCTTTTTATCATAGGCTATTTCAAGTCCCATCTGCTTTTTAATATTCTCGGAATGAGCGGGGAGATAGAGGCGATCGGCTCTGTTTATATGAAGATCTACTGCTTCTCGATTCCTGTGCTGTTCGCTCAGGGGGTGCTTTACAGCAGTCTGAACGCATACGGCAAAACGAAGATTCCGTTTTACATAGGTATTTTCGGCAACATAGTAAACTTTCTGCTGGACTATGCCCTTATATTCGGCGCATGGGGCTTTCCTGCCCTTGGTGTTGCGGGGGTTGCGTATGCGACTGTCATCGCAAGGCTGCTTGAATTTTTTATATATGCTTATCTGTGTTTTATCAGAAAGGAGATTCATTTTGTCATGCGCTTTTCGGACGATCTGCTCCGCAGGGCGCTTAAAGTCGGCTTCCCCACATGGATGGAGCGGATGATGACCTTTCCCACATATATTGTACTTTCCGCACTGGTTGCCAGATACGGAACAGAGGCACTCGCGGGCTATCAGATAGGTCTGCGGATCGAGGGGATAGCGTTCATGCCCGGCGTGGGGTTCATTGTGGCGACAATGGCGCTCACCGGCAGGCACTTGGGCGCCGGAAATCCCGAAGAAGCGGAGAAGGACGCAATGGCCGCCACTGTGGCCGCATGTGCGTTTATGGGGTCGGTGGGGCTTTTGATGTTTCTCTTCCCTGCGCCTCTTGCGAGAATGTTCACTACGGACGCCGCCACTGTGGCATCCGCCGCGGAATATCTGCGGATCATGGGTCTGAGCCAGATTCCTCTGGGGGTGTTTTTCGTGATGAGCGGAGCTTTGAGAGGAGCGGGAGACACAAGGACGACATTTATCGTGAATACCGCCTGCATATGGCTTCTGCGTGTTCTGCCTGCCGCTGTCATGGTCTGGGCGGGGATTGCGCTTTTCTGGGTTTATCTCGTTGCGGCGCTGGAAAGCGCAGTGAGGGCAGGGCTGTTGGTCAGGGTATTCATTCGGGGCAGGTGGAAAAGCATCGCTGTTTAGGATTCAATTTATTTATGGCGTGCCTTTTTGTGAATTTGATTTGCAAAAATAAGATATTAAGCTATGATTGATAATAAACAATCAGGAGAGAATTTCCATGGCCAATATAACTATTAATATTCACAATATAAAAGGTATCTCATCAGCCAATCTTGAATTACCATTGGAAAATGGTGTGTATGCTCTTGTTGGGGGAAATGGAACTGGTAAAAGTACTATTTTGCAATGCATAGCTCAATTAATTCGTCCACAAAATGCTTTACTTGCTTTAAAGCCAAATGATTACAAATCAGATTCATCTGTTGAGTTTTTTCATAAATCTGATTCAGATAAATGGTTTTATTCAAAAAAAGGATGGAGAAACCAGATTTATCAATCAAACAGACGAAAAGATGCAAAAAACAACATACCAATCAATGGTATGTACGAAGGAAGCCTGTTTGTTGGTACACGATTTATGGATTCAAAGCAGGTTGATTATTTGGTTGCAAATCAGGAGCTTACATCATCTGATTTAGTACCTGCAGACGATTATGTAATAAAGAAACTGAGCTATATATTGCATGGCGATTTGACACATTATGCAAGTTTAAAGCGATTAAAAAATAGAGAATTAAAAGAAAAAAATAAATTGAAGAATCTGCCTTATTTTGTTGAAAGCTCTTTTGGGGGGCTTATCAGTCAATATCGTATGAGTTCAGGTGAATGCCTATTAGTATCTCTTTTACATTTCATTTATAATGCAATCATACGTTCATCTCTTCCTATTAATCTACCAATAATAATGCTGTTAGATGAGATTGAGCTTGCGCTTCACCCTGTTGCTGTTTCTAGATTTCTTGATTTGATTGAAGAGATAACTAAAAAATATCTAAATGTTGTTGCAATTTTGACTACTCATGCTCCTGAAGTTATTAGGCGTATTGAACCATCAAATATCTATAAATTGGAAAATGATAATGGAGATATTAGTGTAATAAACCCATGTTACCCAAGTTATGCAATTAGAGAGCTCTACACACACGATAAGTATGATTATCTTGTGCTGTGTGAGGATGCTTTAGCAAAAAAATTAATTAATAGTATAATAGCAAAAAATAATGCTTGCACAAGCAAACTTGTTTGTGTACTTCCAGTTGGTGGATGGGAAAATGTCCTCAAATTACAATTAGAACTTGTGAAAAATAAAATACTTGGAGTTGGGACACAAGTTATCAGTGTCCTGGATGGTGATATACAACATGAGTGCAAAAAGAAAACAGATTATGATTCGTTAAAAAAATTATTTTTGCCTATCGCAAGTATTGAGAAATTTTTATTTTCAATTATATATGAAGGGAAAGATAAGGTACTTAGAAAGATTATTGGCGACAAATATTTCCAACTTCAATCTCTTGAAGAATTAATATCACAGTTTAATAAGAATAATGAAAATATGCCCAAACAACCAAATAAGTCGTTCTATAAAATGCTGAAAGACAATCTGTCTGAGCGTAAAATTAGTGAAGATGTTTTTATCGATTCATTGTGTGATGATATCAAAGACAATCGTGATTTATCAAAATTTACCGCCCAACTAATTGAACAAATAAAATAATTTTTTATTTAAAATTAATGTTTGTATTGAATTTTTTCTTAACGTTATATTTGATTTCCTACAGCGGGTTATGGCAGGCGAAGGGGCGGTCTTCCGTCAGCTTGGGCTTTTCTATGAGGCATTTATCAATTTTGTTAAAGCAGCGTTTGTGAAAAACGCATGAGCTGTCATATTCTTCCGTGTTTTTGTCAATCACTCCGGGTATGGAGTAGAGCGTTTCTTTTCTTTCGTCCAGAGTAGGCAGGCACTTTTTCAGGCTGAAGGTGTATGGATGGCGGATCTTGTTTTCCCGCAGGTCCTTGGAGTCTGTCTTTTCCATTATTTCGCCTGCGTAGAGGATAACGCATCTGTGGGAAATTGCCTGCATAAGCGAGAGATCATGTGTGATAAATATAATGGAGAGGTTTTTCTCTCTGTTCAGCTTTAGGAGCAGTTCGATAATCTGCTTCTGTATGGTGACGTCCAGCGCTGTTGTGGGCTCATCTGCAATCAGCAGTTCGGGGTCGCTGGCAAGAGCGAGTGCTATCATCACCCTCTGGTTCATGCCGCCTGAAAGCTGGTGGGGGTAGCTTTCCAGCCTTTCAGCCGGATAATCTATCTCCACTTCCCTTAGAAGCTGTTCGGCTTTTTTGCGGGCTTCCGTTTTGCTGATTGCTTTATCCGCAGCGCGTATAGCCTCGGTTATCTGAGTGCCGATCTTCATGACCGGGTTGAGGGAGGCGGTGGGGTTCTGGAAAATCATGGATATATTTCTGCCGCGGACGGAGCGGAAGTCTTTTTCTGTTTCGAGAGATTTTCCCTCAAAAATAATTTCACCGGAAAGTTTTTCGACCGGACGGCTGAGGATTCCCAGAACGGTTTTGGCGAGAATGGTTTTGCCTGAACCGGATTCGCCGCCGATTCCCAGAATTTCCCCTTTTCGGACATTAAGAGAAATATCACGTAAAATATGTATTATTTTTCCGGAATTTTTTATTCCGATATTGAGACCGTTTATAAAAAGCATGTTAAAATATATTTGAAATAGGATCCTTTGTCTATATTATATAAAGTATGAAGATATTCATTCATCTGCCGATAATTACTTCTTCCTGCTTTTCCAGATTCGTTTGAAATGATGAGGTTCATTTTGTATTCGTATTTTTGCGAAGTGTCGGCTGTTTGTATGGATGTACGGATTTAAGTTATTAAAATGAGAGATTCTTCACTGCGTTCAGAATGACGTTAAACGCTTGACAGTTCCATGGAAGGAACTGCGCCGTTCGCAGCGAAGCCGAACTTGTTTCGGCGCGAGCGTGTACTTAAATCCGACAGGATGTACGGATTTAAGTTATTAAAATGAGAGATTCTTCACTGCGTTCAGAATGACGTTAAACGCTTGACAGTTCCATGGAAGGAACTGCGCCGTGCGCAGCGAAGCCGAACTTGTTTCGGCGCGAGCGTGTACTTAAATCCGACAGGATGTACGGATTTAAGTTATTAAATAAGAGGTATGCTCTATATATGAAAATTCCCGATACAGTCGTCGAAGAGGTTCTGAGTTCAGCGGACATTGTCGATATTGTCGGTGAGGCTGTTCAGCTTAAAAAAGCGGGAAACAGCTTTAAAGGTCTCTGCCCCTTTCACGGGGAGAAGACCCCTTCGTTCAACGTTAATCCTGAGAAAAACCTGTTTTACTGCTTCGGATGCGGAGCAGGGGGAAACGCCATAACCTTTGTTTCCCGCTTTCACAGTTTAAGCTTCACAGATGCCGTGATGTTTCTTGCCGAGCGTTACGGAATAAGTGTTACACTCGGTAAAGAGGATTCCAAACGCAGCGGGATCATAGGCCTGCATGAGGACATTCTGCTGGAAACAAAGCGCAGGCTGCTCTCCCCCGAAGGCAAAGAGGCAAGGGAATACATAGCTTCCCGAAAGTTTACGGATGAGGTTGTTGAGGAGTTCGGCCTCGGCTATTTTCCTCTCCGGCTTGAGACGGAGCCTTATCTCAAAAAATACGGCAAGGATGTTCTTCTGGCTTCCGGCTTGTTTGTGGAAGGGCAGTACGGCGTGCGTATGCGCTTTTTCAACAGGCTTTCCTTCCCCATCAGAAGCATAACAGGGAAGGTAGTGGGTTTCTCAGGCAGATCCATGGACGGTTCCATGCCGAAATATATGAACTCGCCGGAGACTGAGGCTTTCAGAAAGAGAGAGATTCTATACAACTTTGATAAAGCGAAAGACAAGATAAAGAAAACCGAAACCTGCATAATCACCGAAGGCTACTTTGATGTTATGCGCATGGTGGAGAAAGGCTACGGAAACTCAGTGGCCACAATGGGAACATCCCTCACCAAGGAGCATGTGGATCAGCTTAAACGCTATGCTCAGGAGGTTGTTCTCCTGTTTGACGGCGACGAGGCAGGGTTCAAGGCCGCTCTCAAGGCTCTGGATGTTTTCCTTGAGTCCAATTTCTTCCCTTACGCCGTCTTTCTTCCCAAGGGAGAGGATCCGGACACTTTTCTTCTTCAGAAAGGGAAGGATGAGTTCGCAAGGCTTCTGGACGCGAAAAAGGATCTTTTTCTTTACACTGTCGATCTTCTGAGGGCTAAGTCCTCGGACTTCAACAGAAAGCTTGTGAATTTAGGCAGAATAAAAGAGAAGCTCATGCGCATAAAGGATCCCTACAGAAAAGCGCATTACCTTGAAGCTGTTGCGAAGCGCTTTGATGTTGATCCAGACATTATGAAAAAAGACGTTGATCTTTCTCTTGCCAAAACTAACTTAAAGAAGACCAATTCAGCAGGACTGAATTATATATGCGAGAGGCATTTCCTC
>JBFWJG010000031.1:0-31753 GCA_050253335.1 Deferribacterales bacterium
ACATTTTTCGGGTCACTATATATGATGATTTTAACCTTATGTGATTTACGTGTATTGTGTTTTCGAGAAAAATCAATATGATTATTCCCGAAGGCGGGCTATGAAAAGCTTTAGGTTGATTGCGGATATCTCCGAAAAACCGCTTTTTCTGCTTGACGGTGAGGGAACTGTTCTGGGTTTCAACAGAAAGGCTTCCGAGCTGTATTCATTGTGTGCGGAAAACGCGGGCGAAGTAAAGATTTGTTCACTCTGCCGTAATTCAGACAGACAGTGTTCTTTTTCTAATCTTTTCTCCGGCGGATACAGACAGAAAATAACTCACGGAGCTGTGCACAGCCTTGCGGAGAACAACTCCGTGAGGGTGATTCTCGAACTGCACCCTTTTGTTCAGGAGGAAGAGGACGGCGATGTGAAAATCATCTGCACCGTCCGTCCTGCCGAAGATGAGCCTGACCGCAGGGATGAGGGCAAGCTTCCCTTCCTTTTCAACAGCCTTTCCTCAATGGTTTATGTTATCGATCCCGATGATTTCTCACTGCTTTATATGAACGGCCACGCACTGAATGTACTTAATGTGAAAGGAAACTGGCGGGGTGAGAAATGCTGGAAAATAATTCACGGTTTTGATGAAAAATGCAGACACTGCTCCCTGACCGCAGGCGCACCGGCGGACGGAACAGCCGAGGAGATTTTCAACAGCCGCAGCAGAAGATGGTATCTGGAAACCGGACGTCAGATTTCATGGGATAACGGCAGAGATGTAAGGCTTGTTATTTCCCACGACATAGATGAAAGAAAAAAGCTGGAACTGCTCCGTGAGGATGTGGAGCGGATAATGCGGCATGACCTCAAAACCCCGCTCAATTCCATTTGCCTTCTGGGGCAGACCCTTGAATTCTCCGCGGAATCCGAGGACAGCCGTTTTCTGGCCTCCAAAATCATAGAGGCATGTTTTCAGCTTAATGCGATGATAAACCTCTCGCAGATTCTTTACCGTCTGGAGAAGGGTGACTACAGGGTCGTTAAGAAGAAGGTTCTTCTAAACGATCTGCTCGGGCGGATCTGCTCTCATCTGGAAGGGCTCGCCGCGTCATATCAGGTGCACATGGAGCAGAGTTTTCCCGCTGAGTGTGCGGGCGGTTTCTTCGTGAGCGCTGATGATCTTCTTCTTTACTCCTGCCTGTCCAACCTTGTGAAAAACGCTGTTGAGGCTTCCCCTGAGGGCGGAACCGTGCTGATCGAATGCGGAACGGCTGACGGACTGGACACTATAGCGGTAACCAACAGAGGAGATGTGCCGTATGATATCGTCGGCAGTTTTTTTGACAAGTATGTTACGAAAGGAAAGGCTGGGGGGACAGGGCTGGGCACTTATTCCGCGAAGCTTCTGGCGGAGGCGCACGGCGGCAGTATATCACTGGAAACGGGCAGAGGATTTACATGTGTCAGGGTCAGTCTGCCTCAGAGCTGAACCTTGTTCTGTATGAACCATATCAGCCCGAAGAGAAGCCCCGGGGTTTTCGGTTTTGACTCATCAAGCATAAAAGAATGTATTTCGTTGAACGGCAGCCTGATTACCTCAAGCTTTTCCGTGCCGACACCGCCGCCTGAGCCTGTCCTTTGTGAATCATCAATTTCGGCATAATAAAGCGTCTGTCTGCTTCCGGCGAAGCTTACTGCTGTGAAGAAGGATGTGACTCTCTCTATATCCTCCGTCCGCACAGAATAGCCGGTCTCCTCCAGAATCTCCTCCCGCATTGTCTCTTCGGGGGAAATGGCTTTATCCGTAATTCCCGCGCACAGTTCATAGGTTATGCCTGTTTTCTCCCGCAGGAAGACCGGAGGCCTGAACTGGCGGACAAGAATAAGCTCCCGCCTCTTCATATCGGCAAGAACAGCAGCCACGCTGTCGTGCACTTTTATGAAGTCCCAGTTTTTGGGGGTGCCTTTCTGTGTGTAGCTCATCCTGTGGAGGCTGATGTAGGCGGATTCTGTGCAGTCGGTTATTGTGATTCCTTCCGGAAAAAGATCTTCCTTCAAGGGCTGATTCTCCTTCTGTTCTTCAGGTGAACGCCGCTTCGAGACTTTTCATAAGCTCTTTGGTGTCTATGGGCTTGTAGAGTATGGTCACACCTGCGTCGCTGAGCTGTTTTGCTTCATCTCTGTAGGCAGTGGTGACAATTATGGGGGTGGCGGTGTTCTGCTCCCTGATTTTTCTTATCAGCTCGAAACCGCTCATAACCGGCATCGAAAGGTCAGTGACAACCGCATCAACCTTGTTCTCCTGAAAAAGTGAGAATGCGTCCCTGCCGTTGCTGGCAATAAGCGTGTCCGGGTATTTCTTGCTGATGAACTTGCCCAGAATCTTCTGTATAATTATGTCGTCTTCGGCGTAAAGAATTGTCTTATTATCCATCTGCAATATCCTGACTCAATGTAATCTCCACTTCAGCTCCGCCCTCTTCGCTGTTGCGGATGCTTATGCTGCCTCCCATATGCTTTTCTATAAGAAGCTTGGTAACATACAGGCCTATGCCCGTTCCTCTGCCCTGAGGTTTGGTAGTATAATACGGATCGAAAACTTTTGACAATGTTTCGTTTGCAATTCCCGTTCCGTTATCTTTTACCCTGAGGCGGATGATACCATTATAGCAGGATAATTCTATGGTGATCATTCCTTTTAAACTTTTATCGGCCAGACATTTTTCCTCAACAGCGTATATGGCGTTGCTGACAACGTTCATCAGCGCCTGACGGAACTCGCCCACATAGCCGAAGGCGGATATGTAGGCCGCGCTGCAGACGGGCATACTGTAGTCATTCATGCAGTTACGCTTCTCCCCGTCACAGTCGCAGGTGAAGGAAAGCCCGATATTTTTTGAGGCTATCTGCGCGCTGATCATCCGCAGGAGATAAGCCGTCTCCTCCGCCACGTTGAACCTTCCCTGATTCTCCGCCGGAAGGAAGAATGAGCGGAAGTTGTCTATGGTGTCCGACATCTGGGCAATAAGCTGCATGGATACTGATTCAAACTCGCTTAAATCGCTTTCTGTCAGATCCTTGTCTCTGATTCTCTCCGCCGTGTCCTGAATGTAGATGCCCAGAGCGTTCAGGGGCTGGCGCCACTGGTGGGCTATGGCGTTTATCATCTGGCCCATGTCGGAAAACTTTTTCTGGAGTTCCAGATGTTTTTCCGTTTTCTGCCTTTTTTCTATCTCTTCCTCAACCTTCGCCGCAAGGTGGCGGTTCATGTCCTCAAGCTCCGCATAGGCTTTCTGAAGGTTGATCTTCAGGGCGTTTTCCTCGGTTACATCACGGCAGAAGACAATGTTCAGTCTGTGGGCGGTGAGTGAGGCTCCTTCCGCATGAACCTGAATGCGTCTTCCGTCCGCGGTTCTGAATGTGTACATTCCGCTGAGTCTGCCTGTCTCGCCGAGAGCGGTTCTCACATTGTTCTGGGTTTCCGCTGTTTCGTAGTGAAAAAGGGAGATGAAGTTCATCAGCATCATCTCCGAATCGGTGTATCCGGTGAGCTTTTCAGCGGCTCTGTTGGTTTCAAGCAGGTTAAGGTTTGAATCAGTCACAAAAACAGCCAGAGGCGCATTGACGATATAGCCCCTGCACTGAGCCTCTTTGCGCTCAAGCTCTTTTATTGTTCTGGCGTATTTCTTTTCAAGTCCGCCTATCATTTCCATGAAGCCTTTTCTTATTATGAAGAGGATAAGGATAACGATCAGCACTGTGGCAGCAGCGCTTTTATAAAGGTATGAGCGCACCCATTTTGTTTCCTCTGTCACATCAAGGGCGAAAACAAGCACTCCTGCGTTTTCACCGCTGAATTCTGTTATGGGTATGTCGCTTATGATAAAGTATGTTTTGTCCTCAATTCTGAGAATGTCGGGGAAACTGCCTTCCTTCACTTCCGCGTATATCTTTTTGAAAAGTTCCGGTGAGTTGCTGAAAATCTCATATCTGTTGAAGGATACCTTGTTTTCAAGCTTCAGTTTGTAGTGCTGTGAACTCTGCATGTTGATAAGAATGCTCGCCGCGTATGATGTGAGGCTTGAGAGCCTTCTGGATATGAAGCTGACATCAATCCCTGTCTCAAAAGTGCCTATAAGCTCCCCGTTTCTGTAAACAGGGGTCATAACCCTGAGGGGAAGCCCGTACCGACCTATTTCGAAACCTGCCTGCTCCTGTCCTGTCTCAAGGGTTTTTCTCAGCATGGGCCTCACGTCATAAAGAGCGTCATTAAACTGATCGGGCTGATGGGCTCTGTAGAAGGATGTGCCGTCCGTGAGCTGAAACTGCATGATTACATCGACATTTCCGAAGTCCCCTTTAAGCTGCCTGAAATAAGGGGCGAGAAGAGCCGCTGTTTTTTCCCTGTTTCGCTCATAGAAAGCTTCGGTTATCTCTTTGTTGGCGAGGATGTTTGAGTTGGTGTTGCTGAGCATATCGGTGAAGCGTGTGGGGAGTTCTTCCGCCAGACCGTGGAGGCGGGTCTTGTCTCTTTCCGTCATCAGATCAAAGGCATGCTGATTTCTCACGAGGGAAGACCCTATGAAATAGGCGCAGAGAACGAGGATCAAAAAAGTAACGAACATGGATACTTTTTTTGAAACTGGCAGCATACAGGCTCCGTTAAGTCAAAGTTAAGATAAACGTATTATAACCGATATTTCGATGATTTACATGATAATATATCCGGGGGTAAAAGCGGACTGCTCCTCCTTTACCTGACAATGTCTTTCAGCTGCCTCCATTTCTTAACCGAAAGCCTCTTGTATCGGGGATCATCATCGGTCATCCTTTTGTATTCCTCATCGTTTATGAAGCGGCCGTTTGTGACTTTAAAATCCTTGCCGTTGTGGAAGCTTTCGATCTCCAGCCCGTCTTTTTTAAGGTCGAAGATCCGCTCCTCTTCTGTTTCGCGCATGAGGCGTTTATTGTTTTTGTGGCAGCTTTCGCACATCACAGCCTCCCGCCGCACTGTGTGCGGGAAAAGCGCCTTGTAATTATTCGCCAGCATTTCGTTCTCTTTCCCCTTGGAACCCTCGCCGACAACATAGGTGAAGAAGGCGATGAATTGAGGCCGCACGGGCGAGTATTTCCCCCGTGAGTTTACGCCGAGGGGAGGCGGGGTGTAGTCTTTGGTGTGGCTGCTTTTGGCGTATTCGTTATTGGGTGTTTTCACCCAGCGGAAGTAGTCGTCATACTCGGTGTTTTTAAAGCGGATCCAGAATGTGCCGTATTCCTGTGGCGCCCATGCGGAGTGGCAGGCGTAGCATTCCATCTTTTCCATATGCTCAGGAATTGAGTGCTCAATTGACGAACTTTTACTGACCTTGTGGCAGTCGGTGCAGGTTTTGGAGAAAGGCTTTCCTTCCGCCAGACTCTTCATGGAGTGGCATGCGGAGCACTGCATCCCTTTTTCATGGTGCACATCGGGGAGCATTTTTGCGTAGAGCTCGCCGTTGTGTTCAATGCCTCTGCCGTAGCGTTCGTGGTCGTCCCGCACACCGAGTCCAGTGTATTCGATTCCGGTGTAGTATCCGCTGTGGCATGTGGTGCATGCATCGGTTTTCGGTTTAACGGTCTCGTGGATGCTTTTGCCCTTGTGGCAGTCAGTGCAGGAGTTCACATGACAGGATGAGCAGTTCTTCGCGTAGAACGCGGGGTCTTTTTTGCCGTATGATTCATGGACAAATTTCTGCTCCGCCGTGCGTTTGTGCATGGGTGTTGTCAGCATCCCTTTGTAGTCCGAATGGCAGGTGAGACAGCCCTGCGCGCCCGTGCGGAACTCTGCCGCCTTTGCGTAGTGGGTGTCGTTTTTTATATGGCATGATGTGCACGAGGCATTCTTATGGGCGTCAGTAAGCTTAACCTTGTGGCAGTCCGTGCAGGTTTTGCCTTTGGTGTCTATCTGTCCGCCGTATGCCGCGCTAGTCAGCAAGAAGAGGCTTATGCACAGAATCGGAAAGAATTTTTTCATAGTCTATCTTTTTCCCGTAGATTTTTTTATCGCCCTTGTCATGGCAGATGATACAGCGGTTGGCATCGAATATCCGGCTTATCTCCGCGGGGGTGAACACTCTGGAACGATCCCGCACCACATCAGAAGTAACGGAAACTTTACCGTTCTTCAGTGTATAGAGCGAATCCAGCGGCTTGTCACACTGGTCGCACATGTATGAGCTGTCTATATTCTTTTTGGTGATTGATACCAGCCCCTGCCCGAATCCGGCAAACATGAGGTCGGAATGGCACTTGCGGCAGGTTATGGCTTTTTTCCCTGTGTTATGTCCGTAGAAAGGGGCGAATTTGAACTTCTTTCCGCCCTTGTAGTTGAAAACGTGTTCTTTTATTATCACATTCTCTTTTTCGTCAAGCACGGTGAGGAAGGTCTGGCATCCGGGGGTGACGGGGGAGATTTTCCCGCGCTGGTTCAGCCCCATGGGGAAGGGGAAAAACGAGCGGAAGTCCTCCTTCTCGCTGAAGAGACCCTTGGTCTCCTCCATCTTCACCCAGTCCATCATGGTCTGGGATTTGTCGTAGGTGGTGTGGCAGCCGTAGCACTGGATTACGGTTTTGGAGTGACAGGTGTAGCACTCCATGCGCTCATGCCCGTAGACTGCGTGGTCGGGGGTGTTGGTGACGGTTTTTATCTCAAGGCGCTTCCCTTCTCTCTTGGTGTAGAGGATGAATTTTCCGCCTTCCTTTTTTACGTTGGAGTACATGCGCCCCTTGGAGGTGAGCACCATCTCATCGCCGTAGTTCGCTTTTACTCTGTAATACTGCGACTCTCTCAGCGGAGAATCGCTTTCCTTGGTTATTTTCGCTGTTTTCGGCAGTGCTTCCGGTGTTCCGTGGCAGTCCTCGCAGGCGGTTTCAAGCTGTTCGAACATATTTTCATAAAGATAGCCGTCCCCCATCATGTCCCTTGAGGTGTGGCAGTCTATGCACTCCATGCCGAACTCCTTGTGAATGTCGGCCTGCATGTGCTTTATGCTGCGTATGCCGTCCATGAGCTCAGGCCCGGGTATGCCGCCGTTTGTGGGAACTAGGGAGTTGTTGCCGTCGTACTCGCCTCTGTAGGAGAGGGCGATTCGCCCGCTTCGGTTATGGCAGGTGAGGCACACATCATCATTCGGCAGAGGGTTTATCACATGCTTTTCAGGGTAGGGCTTCTTTCCCAGAATCGTTTTATCGCCCCCTGCGTAGGCTCCGTCAACGCTGTGGCTGAAATGGCAGGCGGCGCATCCTGAGGAGTGGTGGGCACGGTAGCCCACAAGCTTGTCAAACCCCACATGACAGCTTGAGCAGAACTTTCTGTACAGTTCGCCGGAAAGCTCCTCAAGCTCCGTCACTTTCGGCAGGGAGACCCTGTTCCCTTCCGCGTCAAAGCCTTCGGAACCGCCTGTGCTGTAGTGCTTTCCTTTGTAGTCGTCCCATGCCTGCTGGGCGTTTTTGATAATCCCAGTGTTGGTGTACATAAGGGTTGTGTTGACTCTGTCATGCTGATACTGGTGGCAGGTTCCGCACCCTTTGTCCCATACGGACGGATCGGACGGGTTCCGCCCTCCGAGCATGTCCTTATGGGCAGCGTCTTTGTCCCTTGTGCCGGGGTTTCCCCCGTGGCATGAGGTACAGGCGAATTTATGGTTTTCGGAAGCATCTTCAATGCCTGCGTGACATTCGGCGGCAGTGCATGACTGCGCCTTTTCATCTGAGGCGGCAAAGGTGCCTGCGGAAAACATAAATACCGATAAGAAAAGGGTAAAAAATATCGCTCTAAACATAAATCATCTTATACATTTCTTCTGCATTTTAAAAGATAAACGAAAAAAGGAAGGCAGGGCGGTCAACGCCGCCCCGCCAGGGTTTAACCTTAAAGAACAGCCGGTTAGCAGCCCTGAAGCTGGAAACCGCCTTTGGGGGAACCGAGTGCTTCAACTTTTACATCGTCGCCTTTTTTGACATCGATGTCTTTGTCGAGTTTAATGGTGATTGTTGTTCCTTGTTTTTCAACAACTTTGCCTTTGGACTGTTTAACAGCCGCGAAAGCCGCTCCGGCTACAACAAGAGTAAGAGCAATTGCAATTACAGTAATTTTCTTTTTCATATCAACTTCCTCCTCGGATTAGAATCTTACCTGCAGGAACATTTCAAATGTGTCGAAGTCCTGCTTGTTGGTATCTGCTCCGACTTCTTTATCGAAATCGGTAATTGAATACTGGCCTACAATTTTGATGTCGTTGCCGGCGAGGTAGTAGTTAGCGCCGAAAGCGTAGAAATCAACAGTGTTGTCAGTGTATCCGTTCAGTGTGGCATATTCGAAGCTGTCGTATCTGCCGAAGAACTGAAGTTTGCCGGGGCCGATGTTCATGGGGAGCATGTAGCCGGCTTTCACATAGTAGCCTTCTCTCTGGCCGTTTGCGCCGTTGAATGAGGAAGCGGCAACGTTGTCAGTGAGGGCTGAATCTGGGTCTGCGCCTTCATCAAGATCATCGAGATCTATGTTGAGGTATGCGCCTGAGAGTGTGAAAGTACCTGCTGCTGAGGGCATTTCAGTGAAGAAATCCAGTGAGTAGGCGCTGTAGTCAACCGCGTCTGTCCTGTTTGTGACATCGCCGTAGGCTATGTCAGCTTCATACTGATATGCTCCGCCAACGGTGAGGATTTTTTTCTCGCCGAGGTATGTGCCCTGATAGCCGTAGCCTTTTTCCTTGTCAAACATTGTGAAGTGCAGACGGCCGGTGTAGCGGAAGCCTGAATTGGGAACATAAGCTCCTTCATCGCCTTCTCCGCCGGATTCACGGCCTTCCATTACGTCAAGTCTGTACTGGATGTAGTCGTTGGCAAGGTTGCCCCATACAGCCACACCGTAGTCTCTGCTTGTTTTAAAGGGAGCAGAAACAAAGAGTGAGCGATCGAAGTTAAGGGGAGTGAAGCATCCTTCAAGGTTTTCCCTTGTGAGGTTGTGCTTGAACTTTCCGAGAGTGATGTTGAAAGCGTTGTTCTGAGCGTATCTTATCTGCGCGTCAAGAACATAGAACTTCTCGTCGTCTGTGAGCGAGTCTTTCACTCCGAGGGGGTTTACCGCTTTGTCATCAAGATATTCCGTCTGGAAGTAGAAGCTGAGCTTATCGTTGTAAGTGCCGATGAAGCCGATTCTGTTTCTTCTGAAGTTAAAGTCTGAAGTGTCGTCCTCGCCCTGCTCGCCTGAGCCGGTGTTTCTCATTGTGAGGCCGAACTGACCGTCATAGAAGAATTTAAGGTATTTGCCTTCCCCGAGATCAATGGGTTTGAAGGCAAAAGCTGAACCTGCCATGAGCATAACAGCCATAAAAAATGTTAAAAACTTTATATTTCTCATGTTTTATCTCCCTCTTGAATTAATTAGCATCCGCTGCCTATGCCTTCTTCAAGGCCGCTGCCGCCGCCGTTTCCTGAAGGTTTGGTGTTGAAGTACTCAAGGTCTTCCTCGGCAATCTCATTTCCTGTGCCAGTATAGGGGTGTTTAACTATTATGCGGGGATCTGTCGCATAGCTTCCTATAAGGTCTGAAAGACCTGCGGTGTTGGCAGGTATGCTGTAAAGAGTGGTGTTGTATTCGCCGAGAACAGCCTGGAATGCGATTTCTGCGGGGTCTGTGGTGTCGGCTGCGCCTGCTCTGTATGAGTACCACTGGTTTCTGGAACCGTCATAAAGAGCGACATCGATTCCGAGCACATCAGAGAACGCAACATAAAGCGCTGAAGCTGAAGAACCGCTCACGCAGTGAACAATGATCTTCTTGCCTGCAAAGATTGCCTCAACCTCGTCCCATGTGGAAACTGTCTGTGTCAGGCCGTCTGCTGCCCATGAGGCGTTCATGTTTGCGATGATTGTTGCTTTAAGCGTGTCGGCGTTGTTGTAGAGGCCTGCGGCGTTTGTCTGTCCTGCTCCGAGGAAGAAGGAGTTTTCAGTAGCCACGATTCTGCCGCTTGCTGCGGTTGCCTGAGAGAAAACAACAGCTTTGCCGCTTTTAACAGCGTCTATAACCTGTTTCATGGATGCCCTTTCAGACTGGTTCATTCTGGGAAGCGCTCTGACGCTGAATGTGCTGTCGTTGGGGTCGTATCCTGTGTATGTGGTGTCCACAAGTGTGGCGTCCTGTAATTTGAGGGAGGCTATGCCGCCGTCAAGAACCTTGATTTTTGATTTATCGAATCCCCAGTAGATGAGCTCCCAGTAGAATCTCCATACGTCCCACTGTGAACCGCCGCTGCCAGCGAGAACAAGCACTGTGTCGTGGTTCATGCCGAGATCCTGAATAATAGCGTCAACCCTTTCTCCGGTGATGCTGTTGTTGGCTGTGGAGCCGTGCTGGATGAGTGTGGGATCAAGGGGGCCTTCAGCTCTGTTGTCGTTGCGGCTGAAGTTCTCGATAACCGCCTTGGAGACGGAACCGTAAATTCTGTCGCTTGCTGTTGTGAAGTCGGTCATTGTGTCGAAGATGATGACAGGGCAGCCTTCTTCGGTTTTGAAGCCGTTGTCGATCCACGCTGCGAGAGTCGCGTTGTCCACGAGACCGGACTCATTGGTGTAGTAGCCGTCCCACCAGGAATATACAGGGGGGTTGCTCTCATACGATGTGTCCACCGAGCCGCCGCTTCCGCAAGCCGCGGTGATGCTCAAAAGAGCTGTGAGTGTTGCGAGTTGAATGAAAGAATAAAATTTCCTTACACTGCAGAACTTCATGATTTCCTCCGTTTATTTGCTTCTTTTACAGGAATTTCTGCCGAATAGAACTGTTGGTGACCTCCTATTGGTATTATCTATAACGGCAATTAAAAATTAAATATCGGTTTGCAGGCTGAGTTCTGTCCGTTTGTTAAATAAAAAGTGACAAAACATTCCTTTTTCTTGACTGATTATCGGCATAGCGGGGCTAAATGTCAATAAATTCTCACAGGTTCTTTTCGGTGTTAATGCAGATAATGCGAATATTTAGATTTTAATATTATTAGTTAAGTATTTGGTATTTTAGTTTATTGTGATTGGGCTCGTTTGGGAGAAATGTAAAGATAGGGTAAAATTTTTAAGTTTTTTATGCGGGATTAAAATCTCTCGATAAAAATCAGTGATATTTTATTCAGTATTTCTTGTTATATTCTTTGTGATAAACACTATTTGCTAAGAGCTTAGTTTGCCGTCCGGATGTTGATCCGGCACTTCTGTTCTTTGGAAGAATTTGATTTTTAAGACTTTTTTAATGAACAGCCGTAAAGGTGACGGGAATCTAACCTATTGAGTGAGTGAGGTATTGTTCTTTTCCTATCTGTTAAGTAGTAATTAACCCGAGCGAGTTTCTGACGCTGTTTTGCCCTGTTCTGCATTTGTTCATATAAGTAATTATAAAATAAACAATAAATTCATATATAAAAGCTAGGGATTATATTATTACGAATATCGATATATAAAATGTTTTTTGCAGGGAAAAGACCTGTTCAGTGTATTTTTTGCTGACGTGTGCAGTTTTTTTAAGATATGTTCTGGCGGCGGAGTGCCCGTGCATGATATATACTATTAGTCACCCGGAGGTTTTATGGATAATTATGTGCTTGTAAGACCGGAACACCTCAATCACTACGGATATCTTTTCGGCGGAATGATGCTGAAATGGATTGACGAAATAGCCTGGCTGGCAGCTTCGCTGGATTTCCCCGGGTACTCCCTTGTCACTGTCTCCATGGACAGGGTTATATTCAAGCACAGGGTGGAGAACGGCTCCATACTGAAATTCATTACCCTTCCCGAGAAAATAGGCCGCACCTCCGCCAGCTATAATGTCACTGTGGAGGCAGACGCGCCGGGCGCGAAAGAGGTGGTGGAGGTTTTTTCCACCAGCGTCAAGTTCGTTGCCATCGACACAAACGGCAGGCCCGTTCCGCTGCCGCGAAAAGCGGATCTCAGGAGCGGAAAACTGCCCTAAACAAACAGGAAATGCCGATGAAAGAAACTTCTAACGGATTAAGGGAAAAATTTACGCTGATTTTCGGTCTCGGCTATTTCGAGATAGAGCTTGTGCGCTTTCTGCGTGAGAGAAAAAAACTCAAGGTTGTGGACATCCGCAGGGAGTATCAGGAATCGCTGAAGGATGCCCTCTCCGGTGTGGAGCTGATCAACGGCGATGCCAGCAGCATCGTTACGTGGAAAAAGATCAGCGTTAACGAAGTGATGAACATCATAATAACCATCAAGGATCCTGACGTGGTGTCTGAGTGTTGCCGCATTGCCCGTGAGGTGTATAAGCTTGATGTTCAGATAATTGTTCTCTCCTACGGCAACTACAGTGACTCAATTCTTGATAAATATAACGTAAACATAGTGCATCCGCTGAATGTGGGGATTGAGATCATCGCCTCCATGATAGAGAAGAATGTCGCATGGCCTGTGAATATAGGCAAGGGCGCAGGCGAGATAGTCGAGGTGCAGGTTCTGCGCTACTCACACCTTGTGGGCGTTCGGCTGAAGCACCTCAGGCCGACCAACTGGAGCGTGGCTCTCATTTATTCCGGCGGAAAAATCCTTCTCCCCAATAAAGAAAGCAGGATCAATATTGGCGACAGGCTGATAATCGTCGGCGATCCGCAGGTGGTTAAGAGCATTGTTGACACCCTTTCGAAGGGTGTGCCGAACTTCCCTCTGCGCTTCGGACAGACTCTTTCCGTTTATATCTCCGCAAACTATCCGGATATAGTTCAGGAAGCCGTGCTCATCCATTCAAACACCCTCTCAAAAAAGCTCACGCTCATTCCTCACCTCGGCAAGGGGATAAAGGGGCTCGCTGATGAGATAAAAAACCGAAGAATTGAGTTTGAGACCGGCGACTCAATCGCCAGCCTCAAAGATCTCCGCAGTTATGATAAGGGCGTGCTTGTTGTCCCTAAGAGAAGGGTTTTCTGCTGCGATCTTTATTATAAAGGTTTTTTCAGGGAAGCTTCTTCTCCCGTTCTTTTCGCGAAAGGCAGCAGGGATTATGACCGGGTTCTGATCAGCCTTAACTCCGAGACACCATCCTTCGCACTGGAAACAGGCATAGAGCTGGCTGGACTGCTGAAAAAACCCTATGAAATAATATATGTATGCGCGCCGGAAGCCCTCAGGGGGCAGAAAGAGACAGAGTATCTCAGCTTCAGAAAAAACATAGTGGCAGATTACGAGATATCGGAAGGAGTCAAGCTGGACTTCACCATAAAAGAGGGGAACCCCGTCTTTGAGACTCTGGGGCGGATCAAGGAGTTTGGCGGCGGAAACACGCTTCTTGTCCTGACCTTTGATCCCAAAGAGAAAATCGGGATATTCGCCGTAAATGTGCCGTATCTGCTTACCCGCAGTGCGGACTGCAGTGTTCTTGCTGTGCCTGTAGGGGAAAAGAATGCATAGCGGCGAGGCATTTCTTCTCCTTGCTTTCTGTCTCGGGGCTTACTTTGCTCCGTTTATCTCAAAGCGTCTCATGATACCTGTGGCTGTGGGGGAAATTCTTCTGGGCATAGGGCTGGGCTGGTTTTTCGCGGATGTCCACTACAGCAAGGAGATAATAAGCTTTCTCGCGGAGCTTGGCTTTCTGGTTCTTATGTATCTGGCCGGAATGGAGATAGATTTTGAAAATATCCGCACTCTTCCGAAAAAAGATCTTTTCAGCTACGGAGCCGTGGCTGTTCTCATAGTCGCCTTTTCTCTTATTGTTTCAGCCCTCATGGGCAACGAGCCTATCATGGCTGTGGCGTATATGACTGTCGCCATAGGGCTTCTTTTCCCTGTGCTTCAGGATACCGGACTGATCAGCACCAAGGAGGGGCAGGCGCTCCTCGTCATCGGGGGCATAGGGGAGGTCTTCAGCCTTCTCGGGCTTACCTTCGCAGTGCTTTACTACAGATACGGCGTTACCCTTGAGGCAGGAATACATGTCCTGAAAATCGGCGCTTTTATTTTCTTTGTTTATGCCGTCACAAAGCTTCTGCGGCTTATGATATGGTGGTTCCCGAAGATAGCGGTGATTTTCACCACAACGGGCAATCTTTCGGAGATGGGTATCAGGGCGAACTTTGTGAACATGTTTGTTTTTGTTGCCGCCGCGGCTTTTATGAATATAGAGCCAATAGTCGGAGCCTTCATAGGCGGAATGCTTTTTTCCATGCTGTTTTTCGCGAAAGAGGACATAGTCGAGATATTCAGTGGCGTGGGGAACGGCTTTCTGATACCTGTTTTCTTCATCCATGTGGGTCTCGGTTTTGATCTGGACAATCTGAAAAATTTCTCTGTTGTTTCTCAGGGGTTTGCGATTGCGGCGATTCTGCTGAGCATAAGAGTTGTTTCCGTCATCCCTATGTTCTTTTCAGCACTGCCCAGAAAAATCATAATAGTAACCCCCTTTGCGCTGTCATTTCCGCTCACCCTGATGGTCACTGTTGCCACTCTGGGCAGGCAGTATGAGATGATGAGCGCGGAGACATCCGCCTCGCTGATCATATGCGCCGTGGTTACGGCAGTTATTTATCCTGTTCTGAGCAAGGCTATAGTAAGGGCTGTCTACAGCAGGGAAAGCTTCGCTGATTAAATGAAGAAGGGCTTTGTGAAAAGCCCCGCGGATTATTTAACGGCATCAGGTTCTTCGCTGCGCTCAGAATGACGCATCCCTGTGCCATTTTGAGAATCTTCAGCAAATCAGTTAAGGGGCTTTCTTCAAGCCCCTGTTAAGGTTAAGGTATTATGTAGGCAGGGTTGTCTGAAACCTTTCTCGCCCGGATGTAAAGATCATACTTCGCATCTGAACCCAGCTTCTCCATCCCTTCAATCTCCACCACAAGATAGTAGCTTCCGCTTGCGGCGAGGTCATGCACAGTGTCCGGCTGCGGGGTGATTTTTGTTCCGTCTATCTGGTATCTGCCGGAGCCGTTCGGTGTGAGTGTGAATTTTTCTGATGCGGAGCCGCTTCTTCCGTCAATCACATATGAAACGGCATATTCCATTGTCTTCACTGTTGTCTGGGTTTCGATCTCCATCTCGCCGAGGAAGCTTGTCGCATTGTCCGCGTCTATGGTTCTGTTGTCGTAGGTTTCGGTATATTCCGTAATTTCGTATTTCCCTCTCAGGGTTTTGTTCTGCCCGAGGCTGATGGGGGTGAGGGTGTTGCCGCCCGATGTTCCGTTGTCGTCTTCTTCGTCTGTTCCCCAGCACGCACTCAGGGCGAAGATAAGAAGCATAAGAAGGGCAAACCGCTGAATTGTTTTCATACATTTTCCTCCGTGAAATAAAAAGAGATTAGCATAAATGAATATTCATGTCATCAGGGATAATAAACGGAGAAGAGGGGGCAGTCAGCCCCCTGTGTGTTATTTATTCTTGAGAATGTCGCGTATTTCGGCGAGAAGCTGTTCTTCCTTGGACGGAGCAGGCGGAGCGGCGGGGGCTTCATCCTCCTTCTTTTTCAGGCTGTTCATCCCTTTGATAAGCATGAACACGGCGAAAGCCATAATTATGAAATCAAGCACGGTCTGAATGAACTTGCCGTAATTAAGGGTAACGGCCGCAATGTCGCCGGAGGCTGCTTTCAGCGTAACTGCAAGATCGCTGAAATTCACATTGCCGAGAAGAAGCCCAAGGGGCGGCATAAGCACATCGGCGACAAGGCTCGAAACAATCTTTCCGAACGCTCCGCCGATTATGATACCCACAGCCATGTCCGCAACATTTCCGCGCATGGCAAATTTTTTGAACTCCTGAATTATAGCCATAAATATCTCCTTACAATGACAAATATCTTCTATTATATCACAGAAACGGAACATGGGTGTACGGACGTATAAAAGATGTTTATGGGGGATTAAAGTTTTTATTCTGGGGATAAGCTGAGATTATGGAGAAGTCTGACTTTAGATAAAAAAATGGTGCCAGGGACACTCTGTTATTGTAGCCATATAATATTTATAGCAAAGGCTATTCGATTTAAGACTTTTAGCGTATACCGTCAAATATACCGCCAGAATGATTGGGCTGGGTAAGTAAGCTAAGGTAAGCTGACTATATTTACCACACTTTTTATAAACTTAGAATATTTTTCCCCGTGTCCGTCAGCCACGGAAGTAAGTATATTTGGCAAATAGAATAAAATCTCCTCATGACTGCGGGGTGTGGTCATTTTGAACAACAACATCAAACCTTATCCGCCCCCCTTATTCACTGAAAAGGCACTCTTCATTGTCCTTTCATTTCCAAAAACCCTTTTTCAAAAGCCTCAGGAAAGACAAATTTCTTCTCTGCTTTTTTACCATCGGAATTAAAAGAGATAGTAATTCTATTGCCATACAGTTCAGTAACCCTGCCATTGCCAAATTTGATGTGGGATACATTTGTGCCAACTTTTACCTTCGCTATGTCAATCTTGATTGCTTGATTTTTATCTTTAGGCTCTTTTTCCTGCACTTGATTATTTACCGTACTATGTTTTTGATAATCATCGTTGCTTATGACAGTATCAAAAAGTCCTACATTTTCATCTTTGTGTTTATTTATCCCTGTGTATGTCAAGCTTGCGTCTTCGTATCGTTTGAATTTATAAATTGCGTCATTCATCAATGCTGAGTTGAACACACCGAGGGAGATCAAAAGCTCAAAGTCCACAAGGTCAAGCCCAGTGACTTTTCTGAAAAGCTCAGGCTCCAACTGCCTTATAACATCTTTCAGGCAATATTCCCTGTAATCACTCAGATACATAAAGACGGGAATTCTCGTAGCAAATTTTATCAGCTTTTCCTGAATCTGCTTACGTTTGGACTTATATTCTTTTTCCTCCTCCGTCAGAGCCTGCTTTTCTTTTAGAGAAAGCTCTTTACCTTCTTTCTTAGTTTTTTTAACAGCTTCTGATTTATTGATAATAGTTTCAATATCCGCATTCAAGCTCCTGAATCCCTCAATTTTCATAAGAGCTTTCATAGCTTCATCATTTGCAATCAGGCGTGACAGAGTGTCATTATCAACATTAACGAGCAGCGCACTTTCCCAACGTCTGGCAAGCAGAGTTGCTGACGTTCCTGACATTGCAATCTGGAGAATTTCTCCTGCGTCAACCTCTCTCATGCTGCTGCCATCATAGGCAAGTACAGGAAGAAAACTGATAAACTCCTCAACTTTTTTCTCTGGATTCCCCTCTTTGATGTTTAATCGGCAACTATAATCAGATATTTGCCTCAAAGCACGATCTAGGGCAAAATCAAAAACATAGCAAACATGCTTCAAAATTTCTTTTTTCCCATCTTCTGAATCAATCACCCACGGGCTTTGAACACGGAAAGCAGACTGAAAATATGTTTCAGGGCTGGAAAGATTACGAAGCATAAGAATACCGCTCCACGGCTTAACAGTTACGCCTGTGGTGAGTTTGCCGCAGGAAAGTGTTATTGTTTTAGTTTTAAGCGGATCACCCATAGCACGGCGGACAGGCTCTAATGCGTTTACACCGATTCCTGCCCTAGCTCCCGCACTCACAATAACTTTATAATCATGATAAAAGGAGTTTTGCTTTTCATCTAAGAGATTCTTCATCGCATAACATGAAGCAACATCAGGCAAAAACCATAATGTATGCGTCAAAATACCAAGTAGTCTGGCATCAGAATATGGTAAAGGCGGCTTCTTTGCCCCCAGCTTAAGATCGTCTACAGTGGTTGCTAAATATGAGCCACGTATAAGATCCAGCCACTTCTGAACATAGTCCTTGTATTTGAATATAGCCATCTCTTCTCTGCCCGTGGCGGAAAAGAATTCGTTAAGGTCAAATTCATTAAATTCGCCTTGCATAGCGATATTTCTGATACTGTCAGGCAATTTATAAGTCAACATAACCATCTGAGGCAAAGAAGCATACGGGTTATCGGGTTTCTCGCCCCAGTTCTGCTTTGCCTGCTGTTCATCGCTATATGTCCAGTTGTAGATCTGGTCTTCTATAAATTCACCGGAGTTCAAGGCTCGAAAGGGTGTTCCCGAAAGAAATAGGTAATATGATGTGGTTATAGGCAGGAATGTTTCATTGTAAGCGTTGTCTGCTTCTTCCTTTTTATATTTTTCTATATCAAGAGCATAATAAGATTCATCATCCTCTTCAAACAGCTTCTTTACGCTGTCACGCCATGCGCCGAAGTGATATTCATCAAAAATCACCAAATCCCAGTTGGTGGTATGTACCCATTCATTTTTTACTTTTATTCCGCCGGAATCATTTCTGCCTAAATAATCCTGAAAAGAGCCAAAGCAAACGATAGGCTTAGAAATATCTGCGTCTTCATACCTCATTCCGTTATTAGGGCTTATGAACTGCCAGCCCTCAAAATCCATATGAGTAAGTAGGTCTTCCCGCCATGAGCTTTCAACTGCGGGCTTAAATGTCAAAACTAACACTTTAGTGAAGTTCATTCGGCGGGCAAGCTGATACGAGGCAAAGGTTTTGCCAAACCGCATTTTTGCATTCCAAAGGAATTTGGGAATACTTTGAGGATATTCTTTATTCATTTTTTCAAAGTAACTGATGGTTCTGTTTACCGCCTCTTCCTGCTCAGGACGCATTGGGAAGGAGCATGTACGGTTTTCTATGTTTGCTTCGTTGTTTTTAACCGCCAGATAAGCAGCCTGAACATCAGTAACACTGCAACGAAACCACTCGCCCTCAATTCGGATAATGCCTTTTCTTACCAGCACACGGTGAATATCGTGATCAGTAAATGTGGAGCCGTCAGGACGAATGGCAGATTCTGAAAAAACTATTCTATATTGCTTTTCACCGGGCTTAATAGTTGCATCATACTGTTGTGCTACACGTTCGGAAGCATCTTTTTCAGTATAGCCGACTTTCATCAAACCTTTACGGTCAGGGTGAAACTTATCCTCATAGGCGTAAATTGTCGGATTAGCTAAAGGACGAACCCGAAAAAAACGCTCTTCAGCCATTATCAAGCTCCATCGGCTTTATCATAGATTCGATAAACTCAATTTCCTCTGCGGTTAATCTGTATTTTTCGTAAAGCTCTTTGTCTGTCCACGGTTTTGAAAAGTCCTGCATAGGGACAAAAACAAAACAGCCTTTCGTGATATGCTGTGATACGGCAACTTGAGCTATCAAAAAACGAACAAACTTTGTACGTAAATAACTGATAAGATTCTTTGCATCTGGCTCATCATCAAAAATACCTGCAACTAAGTAAGTTTCTGAACATATTGCTTTCGGTGGGAGTGTTTCAATGACAGACATTACCTTACGCATACCGTTTTTATCTGGTTGACCTGCATGATCAAACGAAATATAAGAAATGATAACTTTCCATTTATCAATCAAATCTACACCAGTAGTAATTAATGTTGAACTGTAGCGACCTAATCCTTTGTTATACCTCAGTTCAAGATCGCCATCTTGTATTGGTTCAACATTTGTAGCTAATCCAAAAGGTTTTCTACTTGATACAACTGTAGACATTAATATCTCATTATAAGATAGAACTTTTTTTATTATGTCAGATGCCTCAGAATATCGAATAAAAGTCTCAAATTCATCTAAGTTACGTTTAGCATTGAACACTTTGCCTTTGACAATATTAGTAACTTCACATTCACCTTTATTATCTCTATCCCATAAAAAATAACATATTCCACCAGCTATATCTACTCCGGGGAAGCAATCTTTAGAATCTGTATAATCAACAATCTTTCTGATACGTTTATCTTTAAGCATACTCAGCCTAAAATCATCTAGTCCTTTACCGCCAGCAAACCAACGGGATGGAACGATCATCATCAGATAACGTGGCATCAATTTCTTAGCTTGTTCAACAAAAAGATTATATATAGGTTTGGCACTTGCTTTGTTCCCCCCATCACTCAACTGATACGGCGGATTCCCGATTATAACATCAAACTTCATATTGAATATCTCCTCAGGATTGTTTGTATGTATGAATTCATAAGCATGTGTTTCTAACTCCTCTCCTCTGTCATATTCGCTTTGAGAAGCTCCGCAAAATTCACATTTTCCATTCTTCCATGAATGCGAAATACGATTAAAACGTATATTCCCTTGTTCATTAATGAACTTTGAAACGGAATACTTTCTGTTTGGATATTTTGAACAATATAAACTACGGCGTGAAAGCAGAGCGGTGAGTTCGGTGATGGGGATACCAAACAATTGATTATGGTATATATAATCAAGCCTTTCCTGCAAGTCAGGGAAATCCTTCTCCAACCCTTTTATCAAACGTTTAGCAATCTCTCGAAGAAAAACACCGGATTTGCAAGCAGGATCAAGAAAGGTTGCTTCCTTATCGCTCCATAAGCTTTCAGGCAGCATATCAAGCATGTTGTTAACAAGCTCAGGCGGAGTGAAAACTTCATCGTTTGATAAATTTGCCAAGCAATTCAAAACATCAGGATTATAGCCGACTTCATTTATCATACTGCTGTACCTTTCTGTAATCAGTTAGGGGATATTCTTTTATTGGTTTGGGGATATATGTTTTAGTCTCCTCGTCATACTCCCAATCATTAAGGAACACTTCTATATTACCCTCATGCCCTTCCAACATCTGATTAAGATAAAAATCACGGCGTTGCATAAGCGAACCTGAAACAAGAGACCATTCAGAAAAAGTAATCGGTGAACCATCTAATGCTTTCAGCGTCAGAGCATCGCCACAGATGATATTATGCTTCAAGATATATTTAACAGCCTCTCTGCATTCATCACTTGCAGTTCCTTTGCAGACAGCAGTGTATTCAATATCAAAGATACTAAATAATCTCTCACAGCATTCTTCTATATTATCAGGCAGAAGATCGATACCGTATAAGCTTGTTACGGCAACAACAGCAAATTTCTCATAATCTGACGCATTCTTGCCATAACGCTGCCTGACAACAGCCAGCTTTCGCCGCAGAATCTCAGCTAAAAAATTCCCATTACCGCAGGCAGGCTCTAAAAAACGGCTGTCAATACGCTCCGTCTCCTGCTTCACCAAATCAAGCATGGCATTTACCTCACGCTCCGAAGTAAACACCTCCCCATGATCCGCCACCCGCTGCTTGGACTTAACCTGTTTTGTCATGAATAATGCACCAAATAAGTAAAATATTTACAAATAAGATACCAGTGTTGTGTTTTCTTGTCTAACGGTTTTGACTTCTCATAAAAATAACGATAGTTATTTTAAATATGGGAGTGAGCTTACTTAGTTGTAAACGGTAAATCTGCTATCGACTGGGTTGTTGAACGCCAATGCGTCAAAACCGATAAAGCCAGCGGCATAGTAAACGATGCGAACGACTGGGCAGTTGAAACCATGAACAACCCGAAATACCCCCTTGAACTGCTTCTGCGGGTTATAACCGTCAGTTTGGAGACAATGAAGATAGTCCGGTCTCTTCCCAAGCTTGTTATTGAATAAAGATGAAATAACACTTGAAAAGCGTGTGACAATTGCCATACTTTTCTGTATGAGCATACAGCTAAGGAGTTTTTATCATGGCGCAAATGCAGACAATAAGCACACGCTTTACAAGTGATACTATAGCAAGGCTTGAGGAAATCGCAGGCAATCAGAACCGCTCACGCTCTGATATTATTCAGGAGGCGGTCGAAGGTTATCTGAACTCTCTTGCATGGCTTGAGGCTAAGGTGCAGAAAGCAGAAGCGGGCTCTTTCGTTTCTCACGATGAAGTAAGGGGAAGGCTCCGCAAGCTCGGTGTCAAGTGCTGATCGAGTGGTCAGAATATGCCTATGATGATTTAGCCGAAATATTCCGCTATTTCAGAGAGACCGAAAAAGAAGAACTCGGATACGAGATAGTAGGCGAACTTTTCACCTCAACTGAGATATTGGCTAAATTCCCTTTGTCCGGCAGGCTTGGCAGGGTGTCAGAAACAAGGGAACTGGTGAATCAGGTGTTCCCCTATGTTGTTGTTTACAGGATAGTTTCTGTAGATACTATAAAAATTCTGGCAGTGGTGCATACTTCAAGATTATTTCCCTGAACCTTTCAAAGCAGAAATTAATTGCTCACTTTCTCTGTAATACATATAATACAAGCATGAGGTGAGAACATGCTTACTGTCAGATTGCCGGAAGAGATTGAAAACAGGCTTACAGCCCTTGCGGAGCAGACAGGCAGACCGAAAAGCTATTATGTCCGTGAGGCTCTGGAGAACTATCTGGAAGACCTTGAAGATCTCTACACCGCCGAAACCGTTTACCGCAGGGTGCTTGAGGGCAAGGAAGAAATATCCGCTCTGGAAGAGGTTGAAAAGCGTCTTGGCTTATAAAATCAGGCTTACCAAAACGGCGGAAAAGGAGCTTGCCAAACTGGATAAGCCGTCTGCTGTGAGAATCGTTAAATTTCTTTGTGAACGCCTTTCTGTTGCCGATAACCCGAAGAGCTTAGGCAAACAGCTTTCCGGATCATTGGGGCAGTTCTGGCGGTTCAGGGTAGGGGACTACCGAATTATCTGCGATATTCAGGATAATGAGCTTGTTATTCTTGCTCTCCGCATTGCTCACAGGAAGGAAGTTTATTAGTTGAGTGCTTTCAGCCTTTTGTTATTATGGTAGTTTTCACTTATAGCTTTTTGCAGTTCAGGGCTATTAATAATTTTTCTGTACCTTTCAGGATTTCTTGCCACAAGGTATTCTGCAATTTTTGAAAATCGTAATGCGTTTCTATCCGTCATTTTGTGATCATACTCAGGTCTGTAGGTATAGAGTTTATTTCCGCCTGTTATCATGCGTTTGATAATTTTGTCATATTTTGGATTGAAGCTGTAATTTTCTTTGAGAGTTACTATCAAAGAGCTGATATTTTCACGCAATTCAGACAAGCTAAGATTATCTGTATTCCTCACATTGTAACGAGCAAGAAAATCTTTTTTAAACTCAATTTCAAACCTTTTCCAATCTTTAGGAATATCTGGAAGCAGTTTATTTGTTTTATTTTTCTGCTCAATGTATTTATCATAAATTCTGACTACAAATGACTTGGATTTAAAATAAACTGTTTCTATTGTTTTGTCTTTCTCTACTAACTCCGATCTTACCGTAGCTTTTGAGGGCTGCTTTCTGATAATGCCTTTTACGAGTTTAAAATTTTCATTTATCAAATCAACACAAACATCTACACGATTGATACTAATTTCTAATATTGATTCAATCTTGACCATATTTTTGATGATCGATAAGCCGTATTTATTGCAAAGAACAGAATGAACTTGAATTATTGCCTGTTCATATTCTGAACCACTGACTTTTGTCACCTCAGTCCTAAAATATCCGCAATCCAATATTGTTTTATATCCTCTGGTTTCCTGTTCAAAACCTAATTCACGCTTTTCACAGTAAGCGGCGCATGATTCGATAAAACCCCGCTCAACCAAGCAGCTTAAATGCAGCGTGTCTATTCTGTATCTGGAAATATTTTTCTTATTTCTCATAACACATTGTCACTTAACAGCAATAAGGCTATTTTTGTTCATTCTATGAACCCATGTTATATAGGCATAGAACAGGATAGAGAGCGCATTCAAAAAGATGTATTTTAATGGCTTTTTCAAATTACCCATGACAAACAGCCTTAGTCTGAATCTTCAATACGCTTAATCAGCCTGTGCAGACAGGTTAAGAGAATCAGAATACGGATTAAAGGGATTCAGCGGGCATTTTGTGATCGTGCATTTCTGAATGCCTTCAGGATAACCGCCTTCACATTCATAGCATTTGGCAATTATCGCTTCGTTTCTGGTGAGGCGTTCACCGTTGAGGTGCTTATTAAGCAGGGCTTTTCCCCTGAAGCGTTTTCCTTCCACTTTCATGGCTACAGCCCCCTGCTTTCAGTAACTTTGGATTCAATCCACTGCATAACATCGGCTTCAAGCCATGCAACCGCACGCATACCAAGCTTGATCGGTTTGGGAAAATCGCCTTCTTTGATTTTTGAATAGATTGAGCTTCTTTTCAGCCCTGTGACTTTTTCGACTTCGTTTCTTCTAAGGAGTTTTTTAGTCATTTTGAAACCTCACTGGTATTTTTCAGTAAGGTAAAACAAGAGAGCTAAGTAATAAATGAGAGTCATTTTAGAAAAGTTTTGCAACACATAATATCTTGGTATATTTAAAAAATATTTAATCTTTGGCTCTTAAGCCTTCAGGTATGACATATATATCTTTAAATTTACCATAAGCTGTTCTAAATGTATTTGGTGTAGCAATCTGACCGTTTTTCCTGAAAATATATTCAGCAATTTGGCAGCCAGAACGAACATTAGCGTTTGTTTTTTTGTGTGGAGATTTTTCACTATGATAAGGCGGAATACCGAATAACACTTTTAAAGCCCATACCATTAAGCCTCTTGCATAACCAACATACCCATTTCCTATCAAATTTTTGTGATTTTTTCTGATTTTTTCGGGTTCTTGCATTATTCCTGAGAAGCTTTCAAAAACTAGAGTAATTAAAGGTTCTGGTAATGAAGGTAAAAGCTTAGTGATGTCTCCCCCTTTTTTACGAATGAACTTTGCTAACGAAAGTTTAATAATTTCAAGTGCCAAAGAGTTTGTTTCGGCAAGTTTAATCATTTGTAATATTTCATTATTATAACCAGTACGTCTGAATCCGGCATTGTGTTTGCCTGAATATATTTCAAGTTTTCTTAAATATAAATCAGAGTTTTCTTCTAACGAACGAAGGGGGTACGCTTCAGTAATAACTTCATAAAGTGTTTGAAAATGTAGTTCTAATTCTTTTTCCGTAAACTTGGGAATATCTCCTCTTTCAACTCTGCTAGGTAAATGAATAAGGTCAATATTGCTATTGGCTAGCAAAACCCAAAAGTTCTCTATTCTTCGCTGTTTATATTCTTCAGGTATATCTTTTTCCCCCATTTTTCACCTCATCTAAAAAATCCGCCCACCATTGCATCATTTTTGTTCTTTCTTCCATATATTCGGCATGGTTATAAGCTGCTTTAACCTTATTGCTTTCAGAATGAGCAAGCTGTGTTTCAATATAAAGACTGTTGAATCCGTTTTCGTGCAGGAGAGTTGACGCAACGCCTCTGAAGCCATGAGCGGTCATTTCCTCTTTGGTAAAGCCCATGCGCCTTAATGCTGCGTTCAGTGTGTTATCGCTCATCGGTCTGTCTTTTGAACGAAGGGAAGGGAAAACATATTTCCAGCGTCCTGTTAGGGGCATAATATCTTTAAAAATTTGTACAGCCTGCTTTGACAATGGAATCATATGAGGTTTTTTCATTTTCATTTTACCAGCCGGAATTTTCCATACAGCGTTTTCAAGGTCAATCTCAGACCATTCAGCCTGTCTTAACTCACCAGGTCTTAAAAATACATATGGAGCAAGTTTCAGAGCATATCTTGTGACAATTTCCCCCTCATAGTCTTCTATTGCCAGAAGCAAGCCTTTGAGTTTTGATGGTTCTGTTATGCAAGCCATATGTTTGTTGACTTTAGGGGTAAGAGCTTTGGTTAATCCGGAAGTAGGGTTGTTTTCACATCGGTTAGTCCGGATACCATATAAAAATATCTCTCCGCATATTCCATTGATTCTATGTGCAATGTCGATAGCTCCACGATGCTGAATCCGCTCAAGAAGTGTCAGAATATCTTTTGCAGTGATATTTTTAATCGGTTTGCTGCCTACATAGGGGAAAATATCTTTTTCAAGAAACCGCCATTTCTTTTCAGCGTGTTTTTCAGACCACTTGGGCTTAAACTTTTCATACCATTCACAGGCAACCGAATAAAAGTTGTTTGTGGAGTCCTCATATATTAATTGCTTTTTTGTTTTCTTAACTTCCATAGGATCAATGTTATCGGATAAAAGCTTTCTGGCGTTGTCTCTCTTAATTCTTGCCTCTTTCAATGATGTTTCAGGATAAACACCGATTGCCAGTGTTTTACGTTTACCGCCGAATCTGTAATCCATACGGAAATATTTCCCTGAATTGCTTACTAAGAGATACATTCCTTTTTCATCTGTTATTTTGATTTGCTTTCCTGAGAATCTGGAATTTTTGATGACGGTATCTGTTAATGCCATGACGGTATTTCCTGTCTCGCTTTTTATTTATACCGTCAAATGTAAGTGATTGATAATAAGTGGATTGAATTATGATTGACGGTATGTGCCCATGACAAATTATAATATACCGTCGTTACTACCGTCAAGTTTATGTGGCTGCCTATGGATTTTTTTGGATTTTATTGGACGGTATTTTGTCATAAACTATTGAATAAAAAAGGCTTCGCAGATTTCTCTGGAAGCCTGTAGATTTCAAAATGGTGCCCAGGGACGGAATCGAACCATCGACACGTGGATTTTCAGTCCACTGCTCTACCGACTGAGCTACCTGGGCATCTGTGGGAACGCTAAATTACTAAAGTGAGTATTCTTTGTCAACAAAAAAATAACGAAAAATTGATTAAGTCTGAAATAAGCCTCGGAACGCCCGCGCGGGGCAATATATGTTTGATCTGCCTTGCGGTTTTGGGCTATAAATGCTTATCGGAATTAACGGGGGACTGTATGCCTTTTAAGCCTGTGAGTGCGCCTGAGAGCGTGGTCAAGAACGCGGACAAGCTTTTTAAGCCTGCTTCATACGATATTAGAGCCTATGTGGGCGAGCCGGGAAACTTCTTCGGGGAGAAGGCTGTCTTCACGCCGGATGCGGCAAGAACAGCGGGAATCCTCATGGGCGGGCTGAGCTTCACTCTCCGCAGCGGTGAAAAAATCGCCCTTAACGAGGGCGATGCGTGCGTAATCGGCTATGACAACGGCCCCACGTCAAAAGCACTGGCGGAATCCTTTGCGGAGGGTCTGGCGGAAACAGGCGTGAATGTATATATCATAGGCGTTTCCGGCTCCGGTCAGGTTTATCAGAACCAGAACCAGCTCGGGGCGGATGCCCATGTGCAGATAACCCGCTCCCATGTGGAAGTAACCACCAACGGCGCGAAATTCGGCATAGGAACGCAGGGGATACACACTTACCTGCTTAAACAGATGAACGAGGCGCTGAAAACGAATGCTCCCGTCCGTTTCGGTTCCGCAAAAGGGAAAATCACTGATAAAACAGAAGAAGCATACGCCGTTTACTTTGACAAAATGGTGAGAACATATAAAGAGTACTTTGCGGATAAGGACACATCCAAAGTGGCTGTGAACCTTTTCGGCGGAACAGGCTGCAAATATGCCGATCTCTTCCGTGCGGTTTTCGGTGCGGATGTGCTGATTCTCGGCGCTGATCTGGATGTGAATTCGGGCGCGGCGCTGGCCGACCCCACCAGAAAAGAGATGATAGAAAGAGTTGACGGCTTCGCGGAAGCTCTCTCGGAAGGCTTCCGCATACATTCTTTTGATCTGGACGCGGACAGAGGCTCCGTCACCTCCGGTGCTGATGCCCTCAAAACAGGCGCGTCCGGACATTATCTCGGTGATGCGCTTGCGTATATTCTGGCTGATTACAAGCTGAAGAAATGCGTTCCCGAACTGCTTGAAAAGCTTTCCGAAAAAGGTGTAACGGCGGAAAAGACTGAGAGGATAAAGGAAATCGCGGAAACAGTTTATATAGATGCCCGCTACACCAGCGGGGTGAAGAGCTATATGGAATCCCTCGGCGGGAAAACTGTTTTCCACACAAAAGGGCACTCCCTCTGGAAAGAGACAATAACGGCGAATATGGCTGAGATGGCGGAGCTTGCCGGATACGACAGCATATCATCGTTCGTTGCGGATACAGGCTACAGGGATTACCAGATAGAGGCTTCGCTCCATTTCTTCACAACAGATGTTGAGGACGGAATGCCCCGTGATGATGCTGTGGAAAATATATTTGTTCTGGAGCAGGTGTTTGCAGAATCGGGAATAACAAATCTGAATGACTATTTCGCTTCAATACCCTTTCGTTTTATAACAAAAGAGATAAGAACAACCTCCGTGAGCAATGAGGCGAAGGAGCAGATAACAAACGAAATCGTCAGGGTGATCCGCGATGCCTTCGGCAGGCTTGATGGTGTCGAAACCGTCGAGTTTGACGGTCAGATACGGGCGGACTGGGCGGAAGGGTTCATAATGTACGGCATGTCTAACACATCCCCCAAGCTCACCTTCATGGCGGAAGGAACAACGGAGGAGATAAGGAACAGCGCCCTGCGTTTTCTCCTCGGTCTCCACAACCACTTCAAGGCGCAGTTCGGCGATAATGAGCCCATGGATCTGGCTGAGAACGACTTTTTCGTGAAAGAAGCGGGCTACGGTCTGCCCGAACCGGATAAAGTCAGGCTGAATGATCAGGAGGTCAGGGCATTCCTGAAAGGTTTCGGAATAGACAAAGTTTTATAAAATACAGAGCAAGGAATATATATGCTGGCGAAGAGAATTATCCCCTGTCTGGATGTTAAGGACGGCAGGGTCGTAAAGGGAACAAATTTTGTGAATCTGCGTGATGCGGGCGATCCTGTGGAAGTGGCGCAGATTTATGATGAACAGGGCGCGGATGAACTTACTTTCCTTGATATAACAGCCAGTTCCGATAACAGAAGCATCATTCTCGATGTGGTGGCAAAAACTGCGGAGCGTGTGTTTATGCCTGTTACCGTGGGCGGTGGTGTGCGTACTCTTGATGATATACGCAATCTGCTGAACTCCGGCGCGGACAAGGTTTCCATAAACTCGGCGGCGGTCGCCAGACCGGAGTTTGTCAGCGAGGCGGCACTGAGGTTCGGCTCGCAGTGCACAGTCGTAGCCATAGATGCGAAAATGAAGGCGGACGGCAGCGGCTGGGAGGTTTATACCCACGGCGGACGCAAAGCCACGGGGATTGATGTTGTTGAGTGGGCTGTGCTGATGGAAAAATACGGCAGCGGAGAAATTCTGCTCACAAGTATGGACAAGGACGGCGTTAAGGACGGGTTTGACCTGAAACTTACCCGTGCCGTGGCGGATGCCGTGTCGATACCCGTCATCGCCTCCGGCGGGGCGGGAAACCCTCAACATATGTACGAAGGGGTAACGCAGGGCGGCGCGGACGCTGTTCTGGCGGCAAGCATATTTCACTATAAGGAATACTCAATCGCAGAGGTGAAAGAGTACCTCGCGGAAAGAGGCGTTCCGGTAAGGATGGTATAAATGAACACTGAGATAATAGGCAAACTGGTAGAAACTGTCAGAGAAAGAAAACGCAACCCGCAGGACGACTCATACACCTGCAAGCTTCTGGAAGCGGGCGAAAATAAGCTTGTCAAAAAGCTGGGCGAGGAAAACGCCGAGTTCATCAGGGCTTTTCTGAAAGAGAGCGATGAATCCGTGGCGGGGGAAGCCGCAGACATAATTTATCATATGGTGGTTGCTTTGGAATACAGAGGCGTGGCGTTTGAGGCCGTTCTGGATGTTCTGGAGAACCGTTTCGGGAAATCCGGCATAAGGAAATGATTTACACCCATATTTTTGATGAGGCAGCTCCGCTTCTGGAAAATGCAGAAATTCAGGACTATATTCTGGGGCTTGACTATATAGCAGTCAAAACCGATGCGGGAAGCGGCATGGCATACACCTTCCGGGGTGAACTGCCCATGCGCAGAACCGCCAGAACCATGGAAGAGGATCTGCGCGGAAGAAACGCACTGGAAACGGCGGAGAAATATTACTTCTCGGAGAACAGCTTCGAGGCGGGAATCGGCCTTGCGGTTATCAACTCCGCACTCAATAACAGAACCTCCTCGGCAGAAGATTTTCTCCGTCCTGAAACATTCAGGGGGAAAAAGGTCGGCATGGTCGGCTGGTTCCGCCCTATGCTTGAGATGATGAAAGAGGCCGGAGCGGATCTTGAAATCTTTGAACTCAAGGACATAGAAGGAACGCATAAGCCGGAGGCCGCAGCGGAAATAATGCCTCAGTGCGATGTGGTGATGATTACTGGGGTAACATTCATCAACAAAACCTTCCATACATATGTGCCTCATATCCGTAAAGAAGCGTTCAGGATCATTCTGGGACCGACCACTCCCATGTCGAAGCATCTTATTGACACCGGCTGGCATCTGGCGGGAACAAGGATACTGAGCTTTGAAAAGGCGGCGGACTGCATATCCCACGGCCTAGGTACGAGGAACGTTAAGGGAGCAGTGGAGAAGATCTGGATCTGACAATTAATTTACGTTTTCAATAAAAATAGATATTGACATATGTGAATCACGGGAGCATTATAGTCACCATGAACAATGTAAAGGCATATTTTAACTACTTTTTTAGCGGCTTTTATTTTTACTTCTTCTTTGAAGAGGCTGCTTAGGGTGTAGTTAAAATACAGGAAATGTATAAAATAACAAGGCCGCGGGCAGCAGAAAGCCCCGCGGCCTTTTTTTATGTCCGCATAAGGGGTCTTTTCTCTCACCGCCGCCGGAAATTTTCGGAGGAAAGTTATGATAGTAGTAATGAGGATGGACGCGGAAGAACAGCACCTGAAAGACGTGGTGGCAAGAGCGGAGGAACTCGGTTTCAGCCCCCACGTCATCTACGGAAAAGAGCGCAATGTAATAGGCATTGTGGGCACTAACGTCAAGAAAGACAGTGTCTGCGTAATATCCGAGATGCCCGGTGTCGACAACATAGTCCCCATCAGCAAACCCTACAAACTCGCCAGCAAAGAAGTCAAACCTGAAACATCAATCGTGGACGTATGCGGAGTAAAATTCGGCGGAGGGGAAATTCCCATAATCGCAGGCCCCTGCTCCGTGGAGTCAGAGGAGCAGATAGTCCGCTCCGCGCAGATGGTTAAGGCGGCAGGAGCCAAAATTCTCCGCGGCGGCGCATTCAAACCGAGAACAAGCCCCTACGCTTTCCAGGGGCATGGTGAAGAGGGGCTTAAATACCTCGCCACCGCAAGGCAGGAGACAGGCCTTCCCGTATGCACCGAGGTGGTAAACCCCAGAAACGTTGAGCTTGTTTACAAATACACCGATATGTTTCAGGTAGGCGCGCGCAATATACAGAACTTCGCCCTGCTTTCCATGCTGGGGCAGACTGATAAGCCTGTTCTGCTTAAACGCGGCATGTCCACTACTATAGAAGAGTTCCTCATGGCCGCTGAGTACATCCTCAGTGAGGGGAATCAGAGAGTCATCCTCTGCGAAAGGGGTATCAGAACGTTTGAGACAGCAACAAGAAACACGCTTGATATAAGCTGCGTTCCTGTTGTTAAGGATAAATCGCACCTGCCGATAATCATCGACCCCAGCCACTCCGGCGGACACAGGCAGTACGTGTCTGCTTTGTCTAAATCAGCCATCGCAGTCGGAGCGGACGGCGTGATAATAGAGGTTCACCCCGAGCCCGACAAGGCATGGAGCGATGCCGCCCAGACCATCAGCCCCGAACACTTCATCCAGCTTATGGGCGAAATGAGAGCTGTTGCCCTCGCCGTCGGCAGGTACATGTAAGCCTTATCCGCTTATAATATTGCCTCCACGCCCCCAGGGATGGGGGCGCGCCGTGCGAGCGAAGGCAGGTTCACCCTGCCGCGAGCGTGTATAAAAAATTCCCATGGAAGGAGAATTTTTTTTTGTGAAGTCAGAGAGCTGTTGCCCTCGCCGTCGGCTGGTACATGTAAACCCGGACCGCAAAAACTCTTTGCCTCCTGCTCTGTGTTGTCAATACATACCGCTT
>JBFWJG010000032.1:0-30872 GCA_050253335.1 Deferribacterales bacterium
TTTGCCCATCTCTATATCTCCTTGTTTTATATCGGCGAACCTACGTCCTGTGGTTCGCCTGAAACCGCTCGCGCCGTGGTAAACACGGCTTCGCTCCGCACGGCGCAAGTCCTTCCATGGACTTGTTTAAGCAGCGGTGAGAATGCTATTTCAAGATACATAAGAATAAAACCTGAATGAACAAATGTAAAGGATAATGTTTGGTTTTGCTTAAATTTGTTTAGCGATGTTGGAACCCGTTTATTTATCCTCAAACACTTCGCATTCAGGCTCGGCGTTGAAATAAAGTCCCAGTATTCCGGTGAATTTGGGGTTTGCCTCGAACAGTCCGAGGGTGAGCGCTATTTCAGTCTGGTTATTAAACGGTGTTGATTTCAGGTATGAAACCACGCAGCTGCGCACAGGCTCAGTGGATGCGGCAAGCTCCGTGAGGAAACATTCGGGGCTGCGGATCAGCGTGAGGGCGAGGGCGGAGTAATATCTGTCCAGCGCGTCCTCCTCAAGGGGAAGGCGGGAGATTTTCAGGAAGTTCTTTACCTGTGCCCTGTTTTTGCAGAGGAAGACTTCGGAATAATACTGTGAGTACGCGGTTTCCGTTTCAGCGGGTGCGAGGCGTGCGAAGTTGTCAAAAACGAAGGCGAAGTCAAACCTGCCTGTGACTTTTTCATCAAACTGACACAGTGGCGAGGCATCGTATATCTCTGCAAGTGCGGCATATTTTTCTGCTGTGAGGTAGCCTGCGAGCTTTTCATCGAAAGAGTCGTCCTCGTTCTCGGAGTTGGTCAGGCGGAATATCACGCATGCTTGAACATCGTCCTGCGCGGCGGAAAGCTCCGCCATGAAGACATCGGGGCATTTCTTAAAATTTGTGCGAAACGCATCTGCGTATATATTCCCCTCCTCATAGCCGTAAATAACCCTTGAAAGAGCGAAAAAGCCCTTAACGGAAGCTTTTGAGGAGCAGTTGACCGCATTTTTATCAAAGAAGATCCCAAGCTCCTCCGCAGTGACGGAAGAAGCGGAAGGGTAGAGCGCTTCAAACGGATTCTTCTCCACGGCGGAAACGGCAAAGGCAAACATACAAAACAAAAAAACGGCAGAAAAGCGCATACGGTTCCTAAAATATATTCGCGGACAGATACCTTTCCCCTGAATCGGGCAGGATTATGACGATTGTTTTCCCCTTAAGTCCAAGCTCCTTAGCTGCGGCATCCGCCGCCCAGACAGCGGCGCCTGATGAGATTCCGGCGAGGATGCCCTCTTCCCCGGCAAGTCTTTTTGTCCATTCATAGGCGGCGTCATCCGGCACAGCGACCATTTTATCAATAAGGCTCACATCCAGAGTCTTGGGGATGAAGCCCGCACCGATCCCCTGAATCTTGTGGGGGCCCGGAACCATCGGCCTGCCCGCCATAAACTGGCTGATAACCGGACTGCCCGCAGGCTCAACACCCACAGCGAGCACATCCTTCTTTTTATCCAGCTTGAGGTACTGGGCAATGCCTGTGATTGTTCCGCCTGTGCCAATGCCTGATACTATCACATCCACCTGACCGTCAGTATCGTTCCATATCTCTACGCCTGTTGTTCTGCGGTGGACTGCGGGGTTTGCTGGGTTTTCAAACTGCTGGGGGAGGTAGTATCTGTCCGGCTCTTTCCGCGCCATTTCCACAGCTTTGTCCACGGCGCCTTTCATGCCAAGGCTTCCGTCCGTGAGTATGCACTCCGCCCCGAAGGCGTTCATCAGCATTCTGCGTTCCGCGCTCATGTTGTCGGGCATGATCAGGGCAACTTTTATCCCCATCGCCGCCCCGGCGTAGGCAAGACCTATACCTGTGTTGCCGCTGGTGGGTTCTATTACCGTCATCCCTTTTTTAAGCGTCCCCTTTTCCAGAGCATCCCAGAGGAGAGCGGCGCCTATTCTGCATTTCACGGAATAAGCGGGGTTGCGCCCTTCTATCTTGACCAGAAAAGTATTGTCCGCCGCGCATATTTTGTTAAGCTTCACAAGCGGCGTACCGCCTATGGAAGCGGGGTTGTTTTCGAACACTCTCATCGGTGACTCCTTCATGGTTCATTGACATTAGGAACTGAATTATTTATTTTGCATCCAAACGGGGGAAATGAAAAGTTTTACTTTACCTTTCCTCATTCGATAATAAACTTGCAAAGAAAAATAAAATTTTATTTCATCTGTCCGGAGGATTGAAAAATGTCAGGCAAAGTTCATTCAATAAATATCAGCGAGAAGAAAGGAGTGCAGAAAACACCCGTAAACTCCGTTGAGATGAAAAACGATTTCGGCATAACAACCGATGCCCACGCAGGCAAATGGCACAGACAGGTAAGCTTCCTTGCTCAGGAAAGTATTGATAAAATGGTGGCAAAGGGTCTCAAAGTCAAAGGGGGCGACTTCGCGGAAAACATCACCACGATCGGCGTTGATCTCGTGAGCATGAAAGTGGGCGAAAGGCTCCGCATAAACAATGTCGAGTTCGTTATCTCCCAACTCGGCAAGCTCTGCCATAACAGATGCGCAATTTATCACGCAGCGGGCGACTGCGTTATGCCCCGTGAAGGGATATTCGGCATCGTAAAAGGGAACGGAACGGTAACCCTCGGCGATACCGCGGAAAAACTGCCGAAGGAGAGCATCACCGTTGCCGTTGTGACTCTCAGCGATAAGGGGAGCAAGGGCGAACGCACGGATGAGACAGGCCCCGCCATCATCGAAATGGTGAAAAAGGAGCTCAACCCCTCCTTCACCCGCCTTGAGCTTATCCCTGACGAGGTTGACCAGCTTAAAAACATAATAAAATATCTCATAGATATTCAGGGGTTTGACCTTGTGATAACCAACGGCTCCACAGGCCTCTCACCCCGTGACATAGCGCCGGACGCCACTCTGGAGATGATAGAGAAGCGTCTGCCCGGCTTCGAGGAAGCCATGCGCATGGAAAGTTTCAGAAAGACTCCCCACGCTCTTTTATCAAGAGCGGTCTGCGGAACCAGAAACGGGAGTATAATATTAAATGTGCCGGGAAGCCCTAAAGGAGCCCTTGAGAATCTTGAGGTCGTTATAAAGGCTCTTCCCCACGCCATAAAAAAACTTCAGGGGGATCCTGCTGACTGCGCGGCAAAATAACGGACTTTACATAGCGCTGGACGGAATAGACGGCTGCGGAAAGAGCACCCACTGCATTAAGCTTGCCGAGCACTTCGGGGCTTTGGGACGCAAGGTGCTCCTCACCCGTGAACCGGGCGGAACCGAAATCGGAGCCGAACTGAGAGCCAGACTTCTTTCCAGCAAATACGAGCTTGAGCCCGAATCGGAGATGATGCTCTTCTTCGTGGACAGGTTGGAGCACCTCACTAAGAAGGTTATCCCCGCGCTCAATGAGGGGATGGTGGTGATAAGCGACCGCTTCACAGCCTCCACCTTCGCCTATCAGGTCTTCGGGCGGGGCATACCGGAAAGCGTGTACACATCTCTGGAGCGCATAGCCCTCAAGGTTGTGCCCGATGCGGCGGTTATAATCGATAATGAGCCTATAGCATGCATAACAAGGGCAAAGGCGCGCCTTATTGAAGACGGCAAAGAGGAGTCCGAAGGCAAGTTCGAACAGCTTCCATATGAATTTTTCCGTAATGTGCGCAGCGGCTTTCTCACCTTCGCGGAGAAAAACAGCTACGTCAGCGTGGTAGACGGCCTGGGAACAGTTGAGGAAGTCTTCTCCCGCGTACTCAGCAGCATAAAATGAGATACATAGGCCATGAAAGGGAAAGGGAGATATTCTCCAAGGCCCTGAAATCGGAAAAGCTTGTACATGCATATATTTTCAGCGGGAAAGAGAGCTGCGGAAAAAAGCTCCTCGCCCGCGAGATTGCCCGTTCGCTCTTCTGCGGATGCGGACTGTTTGAGGAATCCGCCTCACGCCACTCAGCACAGGTTGACGCGCTGAACCATCCTGATCTCCACATATTCGAAGATGATTCCATCCCCATAGAAAAAGTGCGCAGAATGTCGGAAACCGCATTCATGAGCCCGCATTCGGCAAGCCACAAGATCTTCATAATAGACAACGCCCACAACATGCGCACCGAAGCCTCCAACGCATTCCTAAAAACCCTTGAGGAACCGGGGGAGAACACTGTGTTTTTCCTCATAACCGACAAATACGACCGCCTTCTGCCCACGATACGCTCAAGGTGCGTTCACATAGAGTTCTCACGCCTCAGCGACAGTGAGGTGGTGCAAATAATCAGAAAGATCCGCCCCGATGCTGCAAATTATGATGCCGCGGTGAAGCTTGCCGCGGGCTCCGTGGCGCAGGCTCTTTATTTTCTGGACAACAACGCCTCCGAAAAATGGATGCTTTTTGAGGATCTCAGCGGCGAAAAACTGTACAAGCGTCTGGAAAGTCTGAAAGAAAAAGATGATATAAGAATTTTCTCCTCCGTTCTTTACGGCTTCATTCTGGAAAAATACAGAAGTACGGGAGATCCCGTTCTGCTGGAGTTTTCAAACTATTTGCTGGATATTTTGCAGAGGCTTAACTATAATGTTAATCTTGACATTTTCAGGTTTGACCTGTTCACGAAAATAACAGAGGTTCTAATTGAAAGAGATTGAAGTTACCGGAGTGGCGTTTAAGCCCGCCGGAAAAATATATGACTTTTTATCCTGCGGGATAGAAGCTAAGCATGGCGAACACGTTGTAGTGGAAACAGAAAAAGGCGAAGATATCGCCGCTGTTATCCTGTCCCCCCGTCCGATGATTATCAAGAACATGGACGAGATGAAGAAGGTTATCCGCAAGGCAACCGAGGAAGACTACGCCAGACGCGCCAAAAACATTGAAGAGGAACCCGCCGCGTTTGCCGAGTGCAAGGAGCTTGTGGTGAAGCACAACCTCGACATGAAGCTGCTCAAGGCGGAATACACTCTGGACAGAAGCAAGCTCACCTTCTTCTTCACCTCAGACGGCAGGGTGGATTTCCGTGCCCTTGTGCGCGATCTCGCCCGTGTTTTCCGCACCCGTATCGAAATGCGTCAGGTGGGCGTCAGGGACGCGACCAAGATGCTCGGCGGTTTCGGACTCTGCGGAAAGGAGTTCTGCTGCTCCACTTTTTTAAGAAAATTCGACAACATCTCCATAAAAATGGCGAAAGACCAGAACCTTATCCTCAACCCCACCAAAATTTCAGGGGTATGCGGAAGGCTGATGTGCTGCCTGCTCTATGAAAAAGAATCCTACTCCGGCATCATAGACGAAAACGGCAACACGGCAAAAGTCGAGTTCACACTGGGCAGGGCGGAAGACGAAGGAGGAAACATATGACAAAACAGCCTTTTTATATCACAACACCGATTTACTACGTAAATGACGTGCCCCACATAGGCCACGCATATACGACGGTTGCGTGTGATGCTGTTTCCCGCTTCAAACGCCTCACAGGACACGAGGTCTTCTTCCTCACCGGAACCGACGAACACGGCCAGAAGATTGAACAGGCCGCTGAGAAAAAAGGCATAACCCCAAAAGAACTCGCCGACGGCGTGGTTCAGCGCTTCGCCGGACTCTGGGAAAAGCTCAATATCTCCAATGACGGCTTCATCCGCACAACGGATCAGCTTCATAAAGACTCAGTGCAGAAGCTCTTTAAAAAAATGCAGGAAAACGGCGACATCTACCTCGGCCACTATGAAGGCTGGTACTGCACCCCCTGCGAAACCTACTGGACAGAGACCCAGCTTCTGGACGGAAACTGCTGCCCTTCCTGCGGCAGATCCACGGAAAAACTCAAGGAACCCAGCTACTTCTTCCGCATGAGCAAATACGGGGACACTCTCCTGAAGCATATTCAGGACAACCCCGACTTCATAAAGCCCGAATCCAGACGCAACGAGATTATATCATTCATCAGAGAAGGGCTTAAAGACCTCTCCGTGAGCCGCATGTCATTCAAATGGGGCATACCCGTGCCGAATGATCCCGCGCATGTCATCTATGTGTGGATCGACGCCCTCACCAACTATATAAGCGCCCTCGGCTACAAGGACGACGCTGAAAACTTCAGCAAATTCTGGCCTGCCTCATACCATGTTGTGGGCAAGGATATTCTCCGCTTCCACACCGTTTACTGGCCTACAATGCTCATGAGCGCGGGTCTCCCCCTGCCGAAAAGTGTTTTCGCCCACGGCTGGTGGACTGTCGAAGGGCAGAAGATGTCCAAATCCCTCGGCAACGCCATTGACCCATACTGGCTGGCGGACACCTTCGGAGTGGATGCCATCAGGTATTTCCTCCTCCGTGAGGTTCCCTTCGGACTGGACGGCGACTTCTCTTTCAAAGCGCTTATCCACCGCATAAACGGCGATCTGGCAAACGATCTGGGCAACCTGCTTAACCGTACCCTCGGAATGCTTACCCGCTACTTCGGCGGTGTTCTCCCTGAGTATAAGGTGAGCGACCCCCTTGATGAAGCAATGGACGCAAAGATAGACTCTGTTTTTGCCGATGTTGAGAAGCATCTTGACACCCTCGCTTTCAATAAAGCGCTGATCAGCCTCTGGGAACTGGTGAGCGCCTTCAACAAATACATTGACGACACCGCACCATGGGCTCTCGCAAAAGACGAGGCGCACAAGGACAGGCTTGGTTCCGTTCTCTATAAAATCCTTGACGGTGCAAGGCTCATAGCCACGCTCATTTCCCCTTTCATGCCCGAAACGGCAGGAAGTATGCGCACTCAGCTCGGGCTTGAGCCTGAAATAACCCCCGCACCTGTTGAAGAACTCAAAAAAAGAGGCGGGCTTAAAGCAGGAACGCTTCTTGACAAAGCTGTGCAGCTTTTCCCCAGAATAGACGAAAAAGAGATGCTGGAAAACATACAGAAGACCCGCACCCCAGAAACCAAGAAAGAAGAAACGGCAAAACCTGAGGCCATATCAGTCGCCATTGAGTTTGCTGATTTTCAGAAAGTGGCTCTCAAAGCCGGCAAAATCCTTGACGCTGAAAAGGTTGAGAAAAGCGAAAAGCTCCTCAGGCTGAAAGTTTCCCTCGGCGAAAACAGCGAGAGAACCATAGTTGCGGGGATAGCCAAAAGCTATGCGCCGGAGGATCTCAAAGACAAAACAGTCGCCGTGGTGGCAAACCTCAAGCCCGCAAAGCTCATGGGAATCACATCCGAAGGGATGGTTCTCGCGGCGTTTGACGGAGAGCATCACCATGTGCTGATTCTTCCTGACGGCATAGCGGCGGGAACACCAATTAAATAATGACCCATTGCGGAACGGCCGCCTTTAGCTCTGTGCGGCCGCTTCTGACGATGATACTATTTATCAACAGCATTGACACAGACATATAAATAAAATAATCTGTTCTTCGGCCTTGATCTTTGCAGGGCCGGTATACATTTTAAACAAAAATACAGGAACAGATTACACATGATTTCAAAAAAAGATACGCCCGAACACAGGGCATTTCTCGATAAATTAGCCGGACTGGATAGCTTTTTTACGGACTCCCACGCCCACATACATATGCAGCCTCTCTCTGACGAGCCTGAGGCTGTTCTGGAGCGGGCGGCAGAGCATAAAATCGGACGCATTGTCACCATCGGGATTGACATCGAAGACAGCGTCCGTGCCGTTCAGTTCGCGGCGAAATATGAAAGCGTGTATGCCTCCGTCGGCGTACACCCCCACGACACAAGCGGCTTTCCCGCTGACGGAACGGACAGGCTGAGAGAACTTTTAAAATCGCCCAAGGTCATAGCACTGGGCGAAATAGGGCTGGACTTTTACTACGACCACTCGCCGAGGGAAACACAGGAAAAGTGCTTCGCCTCCCTCCTCGGACTCGCGAATGAAACGGGAATGCCCGTTATTATACACAACAGAGACTCAACCGCCCGCCTCATTGAAATATTGGAGGCGGAACTGCCCGTCAGGGAAAAGAGCGGCATAATCCACTGCTTCAGCGGAGATACTGATCTCCTGCGGTATGCGCTGGATAAAGGGTTTTATATTTCTTACGCGGGGGTGATCACATACCCCAAATCGGAAGAACTGCGCAGAACCCTTGAGTTTGTGCCGAGGGACAGACTGCTGATCGAAACCGATGCCCCTTATCTTACGCCCGCACCCTACAGAGGCAGAACAAATGAGCCCGCCTATACGGCATACACAGCGGAAACAGTTGCCGCTGAGCTGGGGATGAGCCTTATGGAAACGGCTGAGCTTCTGGAAAGCAACTTTCAGTCACTGTTTGGGGACAGGTTATGAAAAAGAGAATTTTGATTGTGGAGGACAACAGGTACGAGCGCGAAGGCCTCGCATCTCTCCTCAGCGAGCAGAACTACGAAGTGGAAACAGTGGAAAACGGGCGCTTCGCCCTTGATAAGCTCCATGAGGATGAGTTTGACCTTGTGGTGACTGACCTTATGATGCCCGCGACAGACGGGCTCCAGTTTCTCCACAAGCTCAGAAACAACGGAAGCAGCGTTCCCGTTCTCGTGATAACCGGAAACCAGAACATGGAGAACATGCTGTCCGCCTATCAGCTCGGAGCGCTGGATGTCATCTACAAGCCCTTCCAGTTCGGAGAGCTGATGGATGTTATCAAAAGAGTAATTCCGGCCTGAATTGACCTTTCTTAACTGACTTTCAGGGTATATAATAGATTTATCATAATAATTTATTACATACACGGAGGACAGTGATGATAAAGATTAAAAAAATACTTTACCCCACGGATTTTTCCGAACCTTCAAAAATCGCCCTTGAATATGCCGCTGAACTCGCAAAGCAGTTCGGAGCGGAGCTTGAGATACTTCATGTTATGTTTGACGAAACTCAGGTGGTCTCCTTCTACCTGCCTCAGGTGACTATGCAGTCTCTCTCAACCGATATAGAAACAGGCTCCGCAAAACAGCTTGATGAGTTCATCAAGAGCCAGCCCGTGCTTAAAGGCGTCAACTACACTACGAAGCTGATCAAAGGCACGCCGTTTATCGAAATAACCAAACACGCGAAAGACACAGCCGCGGATATGATAGTAATCGGCACACACGGCAGAACAGGGCTTGATCATGTTCTTTTCGGGTCGACTGCTGAAAAGGTAGTCCGTAAAGCACCCTGCCCTGTGTTTACTGTACGGCCTGAAAAGTAAGGAAGGTTAATCAGCCCTACAATCAGAACATCCTGTCTGATTGCAAGGCACGCTCGCGCCGTGGTAAACACGGCTTCGCTCCGCACGGCGCAGTCCCATCCATGGGACTGTGGTTGAAAAAGTAGTCCGCAAGGCGCCATGCCCGTGTTTACGGTGAGACCTGAGAAGTAAGGGAAAACTGCCTATATTAAAGAGATTCTTCGCTGACGCTCAGAATGACGAAGCCGCAGTCAAACGCAGTAAGTCATTCTGAGGCCTTGGCCGAAGAATCTCTCTGTATGATAATACCTAGTGAGCCTGCTCTATCTCCGCCGAATCCAGAATCCTTTCCGTGAATTCCTCAAGCCTGTCATCATTTCCGTCAAAACTCACGGCAATATGACGGAGAAGCTTCCCGCCGGAAACGCTCAGAGCCTCAACCCTTATCTTCCGCCCTCCGGCATCCGCAGTGCCTGAAAGCCGCCAGCCTGAATAGCCGCTGATCTTCTCCGGCTTAATTTCATACTCAAAAGAGGACGCCGCGCCAGAACCCTTTATCTTGTTAACCAGATCCTGAGAGAAGGCCTCGCCGTTCAGCTCCTGTTCTGTCTCAATCGAAAGCACTGTGAACCCGAATGTTCCGAGGGAAAACTGCCACACATCCTGAGCAGCGGCGTTGTCCGCTATCACTGCCGCTTGAGAGAGATCCCTCATTTTATCAGGGGCAAGTATCTTCACGCCTGTTCTGCCCACTTCCCGTTTTTCCCAGTTCTGTTCCAGAACCACGCCGGTTATTCCCTTTTCCGCCTTGGCCGACTTTTTGTAATATTTAAATGCCGCGGTTCCCGCGAATACGGCAAGAACCACCGCCGCTGCGATAACCACTGTTTTGATCATTCCGTTCAAAATCATCCCTCCGGTTTTAAACTGTATTTTTTTAAATTATCAGACAAAAGACAAGCGACCAAGCAAAACATTCCATTGACTAAGCAATAAAAACGGATGTAATATTGCAAACTTTATACTTATCAAGAGTGGTGGAGGGACAGGCCCGTTGAAACCACAGCAACCGCCCTTTGAGGAAAGGTGCTAATTCCTGCCCTGAATGGGGGAGATAAGAACCGTTAAGAACAGCTCTAACGCCTCTTTCCCTCAGGGATAGAGGCTTTTTTTATATTCAGGAGGCAAACTATGAGCAGGCACCGCATCGAAACAATAGCAGTCCACGGCGGACAGACACCTGACCCGGTTACGGGAGCCAGAGCCGTTCCCATATATCAGACAACCGCATACAAGTTCCGTGATGCGGATCATGCAGCAAAGCTGTTTGACCTTGAGGAGGCAGGCTACATCTACACCCGCCTGAACAACCCCACCGTCGAGGTGCTGGAAAACAGGATTGCCATGCTTGAGGGGGGAACAGGAGCCGTTGCCGCTTCTTCCGGCCAGTTTGCCGAGTTCATGGTTTTCTCCACCATAGCAGAAGCCGGAGACGAAATAATCACCACCAACAGGCTTTACGGCGGAACAAACAACCTTTTCTTTCACACTTTCAAAAAGATGGGGATCACCTTCCGCCCATTTGACCAGAATAATCCGGAGGAGATCAAAGGGCTTATAAATGAAAAAACCAAGGCGGTTTACCTTGAGACAGTGGCTAACCCCGGAAACGACATAGCAGACTTTGAGGCGATAGCCGCAATAGCCCATGAAAACGGCCTGCCCCTCGTTATAGACAATACATACCCGACACCCTTCCTCTGCCGTCCCAAGGAGTTCGGAGCGGATGTGGTTATCCACTCCGTAACCAAGTTCCTCGGCGGACACGGAAACTCAATGGGCGGCATAGCCGTTGACCTCGGCACGTTCGACTGGGCAAAGAGCGGGCGCTTTCCCTCATTCACCACCCCTGATCCCAGCTACCACGGCATGGTGTATTCTGAGCGCTTCGGCAACATGGCTCTTGCGGTCAAGATGCGGGTGCAGACAATGCGGGACATAGGCGGCTGCATGAGCCCCATGAACGCCTTTCTCCTTCTTCAGGGGCTGGAGACTCTGCATGTGCGCATGGAGAGGCATGTGGAAAATGCCCGCAAGCTCGCCGCCTATTTACAGAAAAGCGACATGGTGGACTGGGTGAACTTCCCTGAACTTGAAGGAAACCCCAACTGCGAAAGAGCCAAAAAATATATGCCCAAAGGAACAGGGGCAATGCTCAGCTTCGGCATCAAGGGCGGTCTGAAAGCAGGCAGAGCCTTCATAGAGGGCGTTGAGCTTGCCACCCACCTCACCAATCTGGGCGACACCAGAACTCTGGTCACTCACCCCGCAAGCACAACTCACCGCCAGCTTAATGCGGAGCAGAAGGCGAAAGCGGGCATAACGGACGGGCTTATCCGCCTCTCCGTGGGCATAGAGCACATAGACGACATAACAGCCGATATGGAACAGGCATTCGCGAAAGCTAAGAAGGCATAATATATGGAAAACTCAGCAGGCATAGTAAAACCGCAGTATGTAACCTTCAGGGATGACTTCTCCTTTGAAAGCGGCAGGGTGCTTTCATCCGTCACCTGCTGTTACGAGACATACGGCAGGCTTAATGACGATAAATCCAACGCGATCCTGATCTGCCACGCCCTGACGGGAAGCGCCCACGCAGCAGGCTTCCACAGGGCGGATGATCAGAAGCCCGGCTGGTGGGACTCGATGATCGGCCCCGGAAAAACTTTCGACACAAACAAATACTTTGTCATCTGTTCCAACTTCCTCGGAAGCTGTTTCGGAACCACAGGCCCCTCTTCCATCGACCCCTCCACAGGCAGGAGATACGGCATAAGCTTTCCCGTGGCGTCAGTGAAGGACATGGTGAAACTCCAGAAAAGGCTCATAGACCATCTGGGCATAGAGAAGCTTATGGCTGTTGCCGGAGGCTCAATGGGCGGTATGCAGGTTCTGGAATGGGGCGCGACTTTCCCGGACATGATGAAAACCCTGATCCCCATTGCCACAACCCACGCCATAACCCCCATGGCGATAGCCTTCAACAGCATCGCCCGCTTCTCCATCACCAAAGACCCCAGATGGAACAAAGGGGACTACTACGAAGGGGAGTTCCCCGTGGACGGACTGGCGATAGCGCGGATGGCAGGGCACATCACCTACCTTTCCGATCCGGCGTTTAATGATAAGTTCGGGCGCAGGTACTCCGCATTTGAAGGCTTTTACGATTTTAACGGCTTCTTTGAAGTGGAGAACTATCTCCGCTACAACGGATATAAGTTTACCGAATTTTTCGACGCCAACACGTACCTTTATGTGCTGAAAGCAATGGATATTTTCGATCTTTCATACGGCCGCGGTTCGCTGGCGGACGCTGTTGAGCTCATAAAAGCGGACACACTGCTTATCTCCGTTTCATCGGATTTCCTTTTCCCGCCGTATCTTACTGAGGAAATTTATGATATAATGAAGCATCAGGGCAAAAAGGCCTTCTGGTATAACATACAATCCAACTACGGGCATGACGCCTTCCTCCTTGAATTTGAAGAGCTGGACAGGCTGATAAGGGAATTTTTTGCTGACAGAGGACTGTAAATGGGATTCAACGAAGCTGCGTTCAACTACTACATAAGCTCCGATCACATCAAGGGTGACGACCTTGATATGATAAGAAAAAACTTCAAAAACAAAGAATTTGAATGCCTGCTTGATGTGGCCACAGGCGCAGGGCACTGCGCGGCGGCTGTTCCTGCCCGGAAACGCTTCACCCTTGACCCCAGTATGCCGATGCTGAAAACCGCCAGAGACAAATTCGGCCTCAGCCTGCCCGTGTGCGCCGTTGCGGAGAGTCTCCCCTTCACAGACAACACCTTTGACATAATCACCTGCCGCATAGCCATGCACCATTTCAGAAATCCGCATTCATTCTTCCGTGAGGCAAAAAGAGTTCTGCGTCCTCTGGGCTGGATGATTGTGATCGACAATGTTGTGGATGTTGAGGACTCATACCTCAATGTAATAGAATACATAAGAGACAACACGCACATACGCAGCTACACTCTGGAAGAGATTCTCGGTTTCGCAGGGGAGGATTTCCGCCTGATAGACTACAGCTGCATATTCAAGAAGCATGATTTCCCCGAATGGGCAGGAAGGCTCGCTGAAGGGCCGGAGGCGGTGGAGAGAATCGAAAACGCCTTTAAGGAACTGCCGGATAGTATACAGAAAGAGCTGGAAGTTGAAAAAACCTACGGCAAAATCTCCGCATATACGGATAAGAAAGGTTTTTTCGTTTTCAGGTCAGTGTGATAAGGTTCGCCGGTGTTTAAATTCAGGCTGAAGGAATTCAATCTGCCCGTCATAGGCAGATGGTTCATACTGGGCTCCCTTGTGGGCATTGTGGCCGGTCTGGGTGCAATCCTCTTCTTCCTCCTGCTTCAGGGCTGTTCCTACATTTTTCTTGACTATATCGGCGGCATGAGAGTTGAGGAAACAGCGGGGGAACCGGCCTTCTTTGGCCATGCCGCAACCCCTTTCAACAGATGGATTGTCCTTTTTCTTCCCGCTCTGGGCGGACTGATCAGCGGTTTTCTTGTTTATAAGTTCGCACCGGAAGCCGAAGGGCACGGAACAGACGCGGCAATCAAGGCTATTCACCACAAAAACGGCTATATAAAGTGGAATGTTCCCGTCATAAAAACCATCGCAAGCTCCATAACCATAGGTACAGGAGGCTCCGGAGGACGTGAAGGCCCCATAGCGCAGATAGGCGCAGGCTTCGGCTCATTCCTCGGGCGCGTGATGAACCTGACTGACAGGGAAAAACGCATCCTCACCGCCGCAGGAATGGGCGCGGGCGTGGGCGCTATATTCCGTTCCCCTCTTGCGGGAGCAATTTTCGCCGCGGAAGTGCTCTACAGCAGTTCGGACATGGAGTTTGAGGTTCTTCTGCCCTCTACAATAACCTCAATAATCGCTTACTCAATTTTCTGCTCGTTCTTCGGCTGGGATCCCCTGTTTGCGACTCCGGGCTTCCGGTTTGACAGCCCGCTGGAACTGGCCGGATATACCGTTCTCGGCTTCGCCTGCGCTTTCTTCGGCTGGCTGTATGTCAACACCTTCTACAGGATTCACGACTTCTTTAAGGCGATGAAGCTTTCCCCCTATCTCAAACCCGCTCTCGGCGGTCTGCTCACGGGGATAATCGGCTTTTGGCTGCCGGAGGCGATAGGCGGCGGATACGCCAATATAGAACTTGCCATGAATGTTCATTTAAGCATTCTTTTCCTGTTCGTACTTATATTCGCCAAGATACTGACAACATCATTCAGCATAGGCAGCGGCGGTAGCGCAGGCATATTCGGGCCTTCAATGGTGATCGGGGCTTCCGTCGGCGGGTTTATCGGCCTGGCGCTTAACATGACCGTTCCCGCCATTGCCCCCGAGCCTGGAGCATATGTTGTTGTGGGGATGGCGGGCTTTTTCGCTGGGATAGCAAGCGCCCCTCTCTCCACAATAATCATGGTGAGCGAAATGACAGGAAACTACCACCTGCTTGTTCCCTCCATGTGGGTGAGCACGCTTACCTTCCTTCTGCTCCGCAGAACCACAATGTACCGCAGTCAGGTCGAATTCCGCAGTGATTCACCAATACACAAAGGCGAGTTCTTCCTTCAGGTTCTTCAGGACATCAGGGTAAAGGACATCATGCGTCCCGACCCGATCGTCATCAGAGAGGATATGAAGTTCAGCGAAATAGTCCACTTCATATCCGCCACCAAGCACAACAACTTCCCCGTTGTGAGGGAAAACGGCGAGCTTGTGGGCGTTCTCCTGTTTGAGGAAATACGGGAGTTCGTGTTTGAGGAAGGGCTGGAGAGCATCGTAGTTGCCGGCGAGGTCTGCGAGAAGGACATACCGGTGATCAAGCCCTCCCATAATCTGGCGGATGCAATAGAGATGATAGGCTTCAAGAATATTGAACTTCTCCCCGTGGTTGACACCGACAAGGACAATATCCTCATCGGCATCATTACCCGCAGGGACATCATATCCACATACAACAAGGTGCTCCGCAAGCGCAAATCAGAGAACGAGATGGAGGCGGACTTCTAGCCCGCTATCTTCAGCCCCGCTATCCCCGCCGCAATCAGCAGAACGGATAAACCCCTGACAAGGGTGAGCAGCTCGCCCATAAAAATCACCCCGCAGATGAAAATGCCCGTTGCCCCTATCCCTGTCCAGACGGCATAAGCCGTGCCCATGGGGAGAGTCTTCATTGAATATGACAGAAGGTAAAAGCTTACGAACATTGCGGCGATTGTGATAACTGACGGAAGCGGTTTTGAAAAGCCCTGACTGTATTTAAGCCCCAGAGCCCAGATGATTTCGAATAGTCCTGCGATGAAAAGGAGAGTCCACGCCATTTTAAGCCTCGTTTAAAAAAACGGGGCCGTCCCCTGATGTAACCGAGAGGTGAGGCCGTCCTCACATCGACAGATTTTAAGATCAGGTTTTTATACACCAAAGTCAAGCGGAAACAGAGCAACTTTTAGTTGCATTAAGTCGCACAGCGTCTATATTTACTCCAGAGGTGCAGTATGTCTCAGGCTGTCAAAATAAGTGATGAAATAATAAAGAGTGCAAAAATACACGCCAAGGCAGAGAACAGGTCATTATCCGCACAGATAGAGTTCTGGGCAAAAATGGGGAAAGCCGCTGAGCAGAATCCTGATATGCCGTTTTCGATGATCAAGGCAATAATGCTTGCCAGAGAAGAGGCAGAGCAGTCGGGCTGTGAACCGTATATCTTCGGAGAAGGAGCTTGAGGCAGATATTTCAGTCACCTGCCTTCGCGAGGCAGAAAAAGAAACTGACAAAAAAGCAAATAACTGCTCTGGATGAAGAGGTACGGAAGCTTGCCGCATCTCCTGATTCCGGTGAGCAGAAAAAGGGGGATCTGGCAGGAATTTATGTTTACAAGTACAGACTGACAAACCAGCTTTATCTCATAGCCTACGAATTTGACGACAATAATCTGAGGCTTATTTTCATTGCTCCGCACGAAAACTTCTACAGAGACCTCAAAAACAGCCTTTAGCCTATTTTTTTCGCTATCTCTCCGAAAAACCCCGCCTCGTCATTGAGCGCTATATCGATTTCGGCATATGCATATTTATATCTGCGGTCTTCGGGTATTTTCACAAAGTCCTTCTGGGTGGTTATTATCATATCAAGCTTATAGTGCTCGGCTATGTTTTCCAGCTTGTCCAGAGTTCCGCAGCAGTAGTGCATATGATCTGGGAACTGTCTGTTCTTCACGATGTTTACGCCGTTTTCATAGAGAAAGGCAAAAAATCTGCCGCCGCCTGCTATGCCCGAAAAGCCGAGGCATTTTTTCCCCGCCATGTCATCGGCAGAGAGGAGCGAACCGTCCGCAGTCCTTATGCCCCTGAACTCTATGTGACTGAAAAAAACAGGCTTGTCCTTCACCAGCGGCACAACGTTGCTCGGCACTTCGGTATTGTCTGCTCTGGTGAAAACTATGATGTCCGCCCTACGTATCCCTTTCGGAAACTCCCGCAGATAGCCGAAGGGAAAAGGAAGCCCTGTTGAAATGGGCTTTCTGTGATCCAGCAGGAGAATGTCCAGATCCCTATGCATCCTTTTATGCTGAAAGCCGTCGTCCAGTATGAACAGATCCGGCCTGAAATGCTCCATAGCGTATGCGGCGCTGTCTGCCCTCTCCTTTCCGGTGATGACGATCGCCCCTTTGCAGTTCTGGGCTATCATATAAGGCTCATCCGCAGCCAGCGGCGGTTCTATGAGTATATTCTCCCCGTCGGAGATTACATTTGTTTCAAGCCCTATCTTCCCCTTGTACCCTCTGGAAAGCACGCAGACCTTTTTCCCCTGACCGAGGAAATAGTTGGTAAGCCTGATGGTGAAGGGGGTTTTGCCTGTGCCGCCGAGGGATATGTTCCCGACGGAGATAACTTTAGGAGTCACGATTTTTCATCTCCAGTTCCCAGAGGAAAACATATTTGAGAAATACATAAAGAAGGCTGCTGAATGCGGCGAGAAATCCCCGGAACCCGTCCAGAAAGCCCAGACGGAGTATATATTTTTTCAGAAATGCCCCGAGAGGGCTGAAGAAAAGCTTAAAGAAAGACATCTTTCGCCCTTTTTTCCTGTATTCCCCTGCGGAAAGACGGGCATATTTAATCAGCCTGTGCATGTGGTCTTCTATGTCCTTATATGAAAAATGCTGAAGCTCGCCCTCAAGCCTGCCTGTATCGCCTTCAATATGGAGATACTCGTGCACATCACCGCCGCGCCATTCGGGTTTTGCGGAGGCTTTCACAAGACGGAGCCTGCGGTCGGGCTGCCATGAAAAACGGAGAAACTTTCCCGCATAGAAAGTGCGCCTGCTGAGAACATATCCGCTGAAAGCCCCGCTGAGCACTGCGCCCACTATTGAATGACGGAGAGTCTCGTCCGGAACCTCGTCACAGTCAAGTGAGAGTATCCACGGCTGGGTGCATTTTTCCAGAGCGGAGTTTTTCTGCTTTTCGAAGCCTTTCCAGTCTTCACTGTAGACCTTTGCACCGAACTTTTCCGCTATCTGAACGGTTTTGTCCGCTGAGTGCGAATCCACAACTATTATCTCTGATGCTATATCTGCAACGCTTTTCAGCGTTCTCTCCATGTTCGCTTCTTCATTAAAGGAAATAAAGCAGACGGAAAGAGGAAGCTTAGCCATTCTCCTTTGTTCCCCCGTTTTTGTTTATGGTATTCCTGAAAAATTCTATTGTCTGCCTGAGCCCTTCATAGATGCTGACCACAGGCCGCCAGCCGAGAAGCCTTTCCGCTTTTGTGATGTCGGGGCATCTTCTCTTGGGGTCGTCCTGCGGGAGCTCCTTTCGCACAACTTCGGACTTTGAGCCGAGAAAGCCTATTATGAGCCTTGCGAAGTCCTCCACTGCGTATTCGTCAGTGTTGCCGAGGTTTATTATCTCTCCGTTCAGTCCGTCCTGCACCGCTGTGCGGTATATCCCTTCAATAAGGTCTGAGATATAGCAGAAACTGCGTGTCTGGCTGCCGTCGCCGTAAACGGTCACAGGCTCGCCCTTGAGCGCCTGATAAGCGAAGTTCGGTATTATCCTGCCGTCATTCAGCCTCATCCTCGGGCCGTAGGTGTTGAATATGCGCACTATACGGACATCAACGCCGTGAGTGCGGTGATATGACATTGTCATGGCTTCGGAAAATCTCTTAGCCTCATCATAGACTGAGCGAACGCCCACAGGGTTCACATTGCCCCAGTAAGTTTCAGGCTGGGGATGGATCTCCGGATCCCCGTAGACCTCGGATGTTGAGGCGAAAACATATCTCGCCCCCTTTTCCTTGGCCATTCCGAGGGTATGCATTGTCCCCACGGAATCCACCTTGAGGGTCTGGATCGGGAAATTGAGGTAATCCACCGGACTTGCCGGACAAGCGAAGTGCAGAATCAGATCAACACTGCCCTCAACATGTATATAGTTTGTGACGTTATATTTAATGAACCGGAAACAGTCATTCCCCAGATGGTGGGATATGTTGTTCATGGAGCCTGTTATAAGGTTGTCCATGCCGATAACCTTCCACCCTTCCGCCAGAAAGCGGTCGCAGAGGTGACTTCCGATGAATCCGGCCGCACCGGTTATCAGAACTGTTTTCCGTTTATCTGCCGATGCTGTAATATTCCACCCCGTGTTCCTTCATCTTCTGAGGATCAAAAGCGTTTCTGCCGTCGATGACAAGCGGCAGCTTCATTATTTTTTTAAGCTTGGCCGCGTCAGCCTCAACAAACTCCTTCCACTCTGTAACGAGAAGAACGGCGTCCGCGCCGTCTGCCGCCGCGTACATATCTTCATAATATTTTATCTGCCCGTCTTCGGGAAAAAGTCTTGAGAAGTTCTCAACCGCCTTCGGATCGCAGAGACGGAGCTTAGCCCCTTGAGCGGCGAGTTCACGCACTATATCTATTGCGGGCGCTTCCCTTATATCGTCCGTGTTGGGTTTGAAGGCAAGTCCCCACACGCAGATTTCCTTGTCTTTTGTTATCCAGAGAAGGTCCTCCACCTTGGCGAGATATTTTGTTCTTCTGGCGGCGTTTATGAAGTCTGCCTCCTCAAGGAGAGAGAAGTCCACTCCGTTTTCTTCGGCCATATTGATGAAAGCTTTGATGTCCTTAGGGAAACAGCTTCCTCCGTAACCAAGACCCGCATTCAGGAAAGCCCTGCCTATGCGCTTGTCATAGCCCATTCCTTCCGCCACGAGTTCAATATCAGCACCGACTTTTTCGCAGAGATCCGCAACCATATTTATGTATGAAATTTTAAGGGCAAGAAATGAGTTTGAAGCATGCTTTATGAGCTCCGCCGCCGCAGGGGTGGTTATCAGCAGGGGGAAACCCCTGTCCGTGAACGGCTTGTACAGCTCTCTGAATATAGCTTCCGCCCTTTCGCTCTCCACTCCGGCAACTACCCTGTCAGGATTGGTGAAATCATAAAGCGCAGAGCCCTCACGGAGAAATTCGGGGTTTGACGCCACATCAAAAGTCACATGGGGGTTGGCATATCTTCTCAGTGTCATCTTCACTCTTCTGTGGGTGTTGACGGGAACTGTGGATTTTTCGATAATCAGTTTATAGCCGTCCGCAACTTCGGCTATCTGCCTTGCCGCCTCCTCAACCTGAGAAAGATCAGCCTTGCCCGTGTCGCTCTGTGGTGTTCCAACGCAGAGGAAAACCGCTTCGGCGAACTTTGCCCCTTCTTCTATGCTGTCTGTAAAACGTATATTTCCCGAGGCAATATTTTTTTTAAGAACTTCCGTAAGCCCCGGCTCATAAATGGGCGATTCGCCTTTTTTAAGCGTTGCAAGCTTTGAAGAAACTTTCTCAACACACATCACTTCGTTGCCGGTGTCAGCCAGACACGCAGCAGTCACAAGACCGACATAGCCCGCGCCGATTACAGTAAGCTTCATCTTTTATCACCTTTTAAAGTAAAATATTTCCCGAACTGAATAACCGGACTTTACCCGCAGGCGGGATAAGTGTCAATTTATAAAAAAGTGAGAATTACCTGCCGGAACGGCTGACGGGGCACAGTATAAGCGCCCTTGAAATGTTCCGCCATGTATTTATATTATATCCGAAGGAGATAGCCATGAAACTACGCACCATAAGAGAAACAGTGACGGGCAGAGCCTCCGTTGACGGGGCGGGAGTGCACCTCAACCGTGTGCTGAGCAGAAGAAACGCGGAGAAGTTCGACCCCTTTCTCCTTCTGGACGCCTTCGATTCCACAAATCCGGCGGACTACATCAAAGGCTTCCCCATGCACCCCCACAGAGGGATTGAGACTGTGACTTATCTTATAGAAGGGGAGATCGAGCATCAGGACAGTCTGGGAAACAAAGGAGTAATCACCTCCGGCGCCTGTCAGTGGATGACCGCCGGAAGCGGCATACTCCATCAGGAAATGCCTCAGCCCTCCCCTCGGATGCTCGGCCTTCAGCTTTGGGTGAACCTAGCCGCAAAAAAGAAAATGACCGAACCCGCCTACAGGGACATAACGCCTGATCTGGTGACAAAAGTTGAGGACGAAACGGCGGCCGTTGCGATTGTTGCGGGTGAATATAAAGGATACCACGGCGGAATGACGGGGGAGCACCTTCCGGTGACTTTCCTTGATGTTACGCTGAAACCCGGGCAGACATGGACTTACACTACGCCTGCGGATGAGAATCTCTTCGCATATATTATGCAGGGGGAATGCAGCTTCGCGGACTCCGCTCCCTCAAGCGCAAAACAGGCGGTTCTCTTCACCGAAGGGGACACATTCAGGGCATATTCAGAAAAAGACGCAAGGTTCATCCTTGTGCACGGACACCCCCTTAATGAGCCCATCGCATGGGGAGGCCCCATTGTCATGAACACGGATGAGGAACTTAAACTCGCCTTTGACGAGCTTGACAGAGGCACGTTCATCAAAAACCGCTAGGCATCAATCCTCAAAACGGTGAAGGAACTAAACCTGCACGGGATTCTTCGCTGCGCTCAGAATGACGCAGGCAGCTCCATGGACGGAGTTGCGCCGTGCGTGATTCAGGCACTCAGGCACAGGGATGTGCCCGTGGAGTGCGTACCGGAGCGAATGCGAGGAACGCAAGCGCAACCAGAGCAGCAAGCAGTTTTACTGCGCAGGCTGTGAGTGAGAAGAAACTGCAGGACGCAGGTTTCTGCTCACTATGGCAAGATAGATGTTCTCTTTTCTGTGGTAAGACAGAGATTGCTTCACCCCTGCGGAGTTCGCAATGACGTATACAACTCCATGGACGGAGTTGCGCCGTGAGTGATTCAGGCACTCAGGCACAGGGATGTGCCCGTGGAGCGCGTACCGCAGCGAACGCGAGGAACGCAAGCGCAACCAGAGCAGCAAGCAGTTTTACTGCGCAGGCTGTGAGTGAGAAGAAACTGCAGGACGCAGGTTTCTGCGAACTATGGCAAGACAGATGTACCCTTTTCTGCGGCAAGACGGATTGATCTTGACTTTCCATTTTAATCTATATAAGATTTTCCCTCATTTTGACCGCTTGAAGTCTGCCCTGTTGACAGATGCCGGAAAGCGGTTAAAAATCAAGGGCAGAAGCCCCTGTACGCACAGTTTGCACAAAGGTTTAAGGCATTGAAAATCATACTGGAAGACATCGAAAGCACAGGTTTGGAAATTAAGGATGAGAGAAGTTTCGCCTTTGAGGGCGGAAATTTTGAGTCCGTTGTTTTCAGCGGCCGCATATTCCCCGTCGGGGACACCAAGACGGAATTCTACCTTGACGGCAGAATAAGCGCACGGGTTACCATGCCCTGCGACAGGTGCCTTGAGGAAATCCGCCTTGAACTTGCCGGTGATGTGGGTGTCAGGATAGTCAGAGCAGAAAGTGAAAGCCTCCCCGAAGAGATCGAACTTGGGGACGAGGACGCTTCAGCCTATCTCATAGAAGGCGCGGAGCTTGACACTGACGAAATAACCGAGGCGGAGGCGCTGTTGCTTCTCCCCATGAAGGTTACATGCGCTGAGCCCTGCGGAAGCGAGCTGATAAAGGGCGAAGACGAAGAAACAGAGAAAGAACGCGATCCCCGCTGGGACGCTCTTGATAAACTTAAAAACAACTGACGCCTCCCCGCTCCGGCGGTGAATGCGCAAAATATTAAGGAGTACTGTAATGGGTGTACCCAAGAAGAAGACCACACGTCGCAAAAAAGGTCACAGAAGAAGCCACCACCACGCAACGGCGCATTCCTTCGGAAAATGCGAAAACTGCGGTGAGCTTAAACTTCCTCACAGAGTTTGCCCTTCCTGCGGATATTACAAAAAAGTGCAGGTAATCAAGACGGCTGAAATCTGACATGAGGATTGTGGTTGATGCCATGGGCGGCGACCACGCCCCGGAGGAGATAGTAAAAGGAGCCGTTGCCGCCTGCAACGAATACGGAGCAGACATACTCCTTGTGGGCAGGGAAGAGCTTATCAAAAAAGAGCTCGACTCATGCGGCAGGTTCCCCTCCTCTAAAATCGAAATTGACCATGCTGAAGATGTTGTCGCCATGGACGATTCCCCCTCCATGATTGTGCGCGGGAAAAGGAATTCCTCCATACACGCAGGTCTCAGGCATGTTAAAAACGGAGATGCGGACGCGTTTTTCAGCGCGGGCAATACAGGTGCGGTCATGGCTGTGGCCATCATGGTTCTGCGCACCCTGCCCGGCATTGACAGGCCGGCCATAGGCGCTGTTCTCCCCAATATAAAGGGGCACACAGTGATGCTTGATGTCGGCGCCAATGTTGACTGCAAACCGCTGAACTACTTCCAGTTCGCTATCATGGGCAGTGTCTATGCCCAGATAGTTCTCGGACTCTCCAAACCCTCCATCGGCCTCCTCAGCATAGGGGAGGAGGATGTCAAGGGAAACGAGACAACCAAATCCGTTCATACCCTCCTGCGCTCAGTGGGAAATGCAATCAACTTTTACGGCAATGTTGAAGGAAAGGATCTTTTCAGGGGAACCACCGATGTGGTTGTCTGTGACGGTTTCTCCGGAAATGTTGCTCTCAAGGTTGCCGAATCCGCCGGATGGTACATATCCAAAATGCTCAAGGAAGAGATAACAAGCTCCTTCTGGGCAAAAGCCGGAGCCCTCATGGCGAGAAAAGCCCTTATGAGAGTGAAGGAAAGAGCGGACTACACAGAATACGGCGGCGCTCCTCTTCTCGGTGTCGAGGGCGTATGTATAATAGGACACGGAAGCTCAAACGCAAATGCCGTGAAAAACGGTATAAGAGTAGCGAAAGAGCTCGCCGAGCATGACCTCAACAGAGTGATCCAGCAGAAGCTGGCTGATTCCATCGGGGTTTTAGAAGTTGACAAAGATGTGTCTTTTTTGGATAATATCATCGGCAAATTCAAGAAAAAAAACCCGCAGGCTGAGTAAAATCAGCCTGCCTGCGGTGGTATAGATGAATATATATTCAAGATTCCTGGGAACCGGCTCCTGTTTTCCGCCGGATGTTATGACCAACCATGATTTTGAAAAATTTCTGGAAACTTCCGATGAATGGATAACCAGCCGCACCGGAATCAAAGAGCGCAGAATAGCCAAAACCATGACCTGCGGGGAAATGGCATACGGCGCTGCGGTGAATGCTCTGGATATGGCGGGTGTAAAAGCGGAAGAAATTGACGGAATAATAGTCGCCTCGCTCACGCCGGATACCACAATGCCCTCCACAGCGTGCAATGTTCAGAAAATGCTCGGTGTCAGAGGCTGTTTCGCCTTCGACCTCACAGCCGCATGTTCAGGCTTCATATACGCAGTCAACATAGCCAACGGGCTGATACGCTCCGGCGCGGCCAAAAAGCTCCTTATTATAGGGGCGGAAAGGCTCACCGCAGGGCTTGACTGGTCAGACAGAAGCACATGCATCCTCTTCGGCGACGGAGCAGGCGCGGCAGTGATAGGCGCTGACACCACCCCCGGAATCCGCAGCATACACGCATACGCAGACGGAAGCTTCGGCAACCTGCTTACGCTGGATTCACTGGGTTCCACATTCCTTGCAGAAAGAAAAGAGCGAAACATAGAAGATCACCTGCTCCACATGAGCGGAAACGAAATATTCAAAATAGCCGTGCGCGCCATGTCTGACGCGGCGGACGCGGCTGTTCTCTCAAGCGGGCTCACCTATGAGGACATAGACTTCCTTATCCCCCATCAGGCGAACCTGCGCATTATTGACGCCACGGCAAAAAGGCTGAAACTTCCGCCCGAAAAAGTTGTCATCAACCTTGATAAATACGGCAACACCTCTGCCGCAACCATCCCCACCGCATTTGACGGAGTCGTGAGAAACGGCACTCTCAAAAGAGGCATGAACATTGCCTGCGCCGCTTTCGGCGGCGGTCTCACTTGGGGCAGCATGGTTTTCACTTTCTAATAACGAAAATACGGACGGTAAAAAACATGGCAAAAACCGCAGTGGTTTTCCCCGGTCAGGGCTCTCAGTTTGCCGGAATGGGGAAAGATTTTTACGACAGATACGAAGAAGTCCGCAGAATTTTTGACAAGGCTGACGAAGTGCTCGGCTACAGCCTCACTTCCATTATGTTCAGCGGACCGGAAGAGGAACTCAAACTCACCTCCAACACCCAGCCCGCCCTGCTCACCATGAGCATAGGCATATGGGAGGCGGTTAAGAATAAAATAAAAGCTGATTATTTCGCGGGGCATTCCCTCGGCGAATACTCAGCCCTTGTGGCGGCTGGCGGCATAAGTTTTGAAGACGCGGTTCTCGCCGTGCACAACAGAGGCAAGTTCATGCAGGAGGCCGTTCCCGTGGGTACAGGGGCAATGGCAGCCGTCATGGGTGCTGATGATTCCGTTATAGCCGATGTATGCAAATCATGCAGCAAACCTGGTTCCGTTGTGGAACCCGCCAACTTCAACTGCCCCGGGCAGACTGTGGTGGCAGGGAATGCCGATGCGGTAAACCTCTTCTGCGAAAAAATAAAAGAAGCCGGAGCAAAAAGAGCGATTCTCCTTCCGGTGAGCGCGCCCTTCCATTGCAGTCTGATGAAGCCTGCGGCGGATAAGATGGCCGCATATCTTAAAAATATTAAAATAAACGACCTCCACACCCCTGTTTTCAACAACGTCAACGCGGAGATTGAAACAGACGCGGAAACAGTGTACAACTCGCTGGTTAAGCAGGTGGCAAGCCCTGTTCTCTGGACAAAATCCGTTGAAAACATGGCATCGGCCGGAGTTAATGCTATAATAGAAGTCGGCGCGGGCAAAGTCCTCACCGGCCTTGTGAAGAAGATCAATAAAGAAATTGAAGTCAGAAACATCGGAACCCTCGGAGACGAGGACGGAATATAGCCTATACAACCCCATGGAAGGGGTTGCGCCGTGCGGAGCGAAGACTATAAACTTTTGTACTAGGGAATAGTATGTACCGTTTCCGAATAGAGTCAGGGAGTCAACAGTATGCTTAAAGATAAAATCGCGCTTATAACAGGAGCATCCAGAGGCATAGGCAGAGACATAGCTATTGCGTTTGCCGCTCAGGGTGCATATGTTGCTGTCAACTACTCCTCCAGCCCCGCAAAGGCGGAAGAGGTCGTGAAGGCGATAACTAACGCGGGCGGCCGTGCTTTTGCCGTTAAGGCGAATGTTGCGGACGAGGAAGAGGTTAAGGCGATGTTTGACAAGGTGGAGGAAGTAACAGGCTCCACGGTTGACATACTTATAAATAACGCGGGCATAACTAAAGACGGCCTTCTCATGAGGATGAAAACCGAAGACTGGCAGACAGTTATGGACGTTAACCTTAAAAGTGCTTTCCTCTGCACACGTTTTGCAGTAAAAGGCATGATGAAAAAGCGCTACGGCAAGATAATAAACGTATCAAGCATAGTGGGCTTTATGGGCAACGCCGGTCAGGCGAACTATGTGGCGAGCAAGGCAGGGCTTATCGGCCTCACCAAAACCGCCGCTCTGGAGTTTGCCTCCAGAGGCATAAGAGTAAACGCGATAGCGCCCGGATTCATAACGACTGATATGACCGACGGACTCAGCGAAGAGATTCAGCAGAAGATGATCTCCATGATCCCTCTGGCCGCTTTCGGCTCAGGGAAGGATGTGGCGGATACGGCATTGTTTCTCGCTGGTTCCGGCTCGGACTATATAACAGGACAGACCATTCATGTTAACGGCGGAATGTACATATAAACACCGCCTTAAAAAAAGAAAGAAACTCCAGGAGGATTTTGAATGGATATCGCAGCAAAAGTAAAAGACATTATCGTTAAACAGCTTAACGTTGACGAAGCAGACGTGAAACCCGAAGCTTCCTTCATCGATGACCTCGATGCAGACTCTCTTGACACAGTTGAGCTCATCATGGCTTTCGAAGAAGAATTCGACCTTGAAATTCCCGATGAGGAAGCAGAGAAAATCAAAACTGTCGGCGACGCCATCAGCTACATCGAATCTGCTCAGTAATTAAGCAAGAATACGCACTTCCCGCAGAATCAAAGCTGCGGGCAGTGTTTCCACACAACACAAAAAAACAAGAGTAACCACATACAGGAGGAACCTGTGAAAAGAAGGGTTGTTATCACCGGAATCGGTCTTGTGACACCGGTAGGAGTCGGAAACGACGAAAACTGGACAAACCTCATAGCCGGTAAAAGCGGAATCGGGTATATCACCAAGTTTGATACTTCCGAATTTCCGGTCAAAATTGCCGGTGAAGTAAAAGACTTCAATCCCGAAGAGCTTGTCGATAAAAAAGATATCAAAAGATATGACGAGTTCATAGTTTTCGCACTTGCCGCAGCAGAAATAGCGTTCAGGGATTCAGGCATGAACCTTGAAACCATCGATAAAGAACGCTTCGGCGTTATCATAGGTTCCGGCATCGGCGGCTTCAAATCAACAGAAGACACAAAAGCGGCTTACATAGCGGGCGGAATCAAAAAGATCTCCCCCTTCTTCATCCCCGCTTCCATCATAAACATGGGCAGCGGAGCCGTTTCCATACGCTACGGACTTAAAGGCCCCAACCTTAGCATAGTCACCGCATGCGCCACGGGAACACACGCCATAGGCGACGCGTTTAAAATCATTGCGCGCGGCGACGCTGACTGCATGGTGGCCGGCGGAGCGGAAGCGTCCATAACCGAACTCGCGGTGGGCGGCTTCTCCAACATGAAAGCCCTCGCTAAAAGGAACGAGGAACCCGAAAAAGCCAGCAGACCCTTTGACAAAGACAGAAACGGCTTTGTAATGGGCGAAGGCTCCGGCATACTCATACTCGAAGAGCTTGAACACGCGAAAGCCCGCGGCGCGAAAATCTACGCCGAAGTTGTCGGCTACGGCCTCACAGGGGACGCATACCACATGACAGCCCCCGACGAATCCGGTGACGGCGCAATGAGAACAATGAGAATGGCAATCAAGGATGCGGGCATCAGCCCCGAAGAAGTGGACTACATCAACGCCCACGGAACATCCACTCCATATAACGACGCCATCGAAACAAGGGCAATCAAAGGAGTTTTCGGCGAACATGCGGCAAAACTCAAAGTGAGCTCCACAAAATCGATGACAGGTCATCTCCTCGGTGCTGCAGGAAGCGTTGAGGGAGCGATCCTTGCCCTTTCCATCAAAAACGGCATGGTTCCCCCCACAATCAACCTCGACACGCCCGACCCCGACTGCGACCTTGACTACGTACCCAACAAGGCCGAAAAACTCGACATACGCTACGGCCTCAGCAACTCTTTCGGCTTCGGAGGCACAAACGCAACCATTCTGCTGAAAAAGTATGAGTAGCCACGGCGAACATATCAAATACGAAAACCTTGAGAGACTCCTGTCGTATCACTTCGCGAACAGGAGTCTCCTTCTTGAAGCTCTCACTCACCGCTCTTATTCCCATGAAAAAAGATCGAAAACCAACTACGAGCGTCTGGAATTCCTCGGCGATGCGGTTCTACAGCTTGTCATAACCGAATATCTCCTCGAAAAATACAGGGATTACGATGAGGGAACCCTCTCAAAACTCAGGGGCTACTTCGTCAGTGAAGGCTTCCTGAGCATCATAGCCCATGAAATCGGCCTCGGCAGGTTTGTTCTCCTCGGCAAAGGGGAGAAGGCGTCAGGCGGAATGTTCAAGGATTCCCTGCTCTGCGATATATTCGAATCCCTGGTTGCGGCGATTTACCGTGACGGCGGATATGAAGCGGCAAGACGGACGATAATCCATCTATTCGGCAAGCGCATTGACGAGGACATCTCCACAAACAGCTTCATAGACTCCAAAAGCGAGCTCCAGAAGCTCACCCAGAAGGTTTACGGTGTTCTGCCCGAATACACCGTGCTCAAAGAGGTGGGGCCGGAGCATAACAAAACCTTCGTGGTGGAGCTTACCATTGAGGGAATCCTCCACGAAACAGGCGAAGGCAAAAGCAAAAAAAGCGCCGAAAAAGTCGCCGCCACCAAGGCACTGAACCGCCTTGCACACGTCTCATAAAAAAATCCTCCCTGTCTTCATCCCCTTTGCGGGATGCCGTAACAGGTGTGTCTACTGCAATCAGCATAAAATAACCGGAACGGGCGGCAGCGGTCTCATTGAAAACGCGTCCCGCCAGATCGAAGAATACCTCACATACTCAGATACATGGGACGAGCTTGCCTTTTACGGCGGCAGTTTTACCTGCCTTCCGGAAAAAGACAGAACATCCCTTTACTCCATGGCGCACTCAAAAGGTTTCCGCACTCTCCGTTTTTCCACAAGTCCCGACTGTGTGGGGAAAGATGTTCTGGACGAGGCGGAATCATGGGGGGTGCGCACAGTTGAGCTTGGCGTTCAGTCGCTCTCGGATGAGGTTCTGCGGCTGAATAAACGCCCCTATGACTCTGAAGAGTGCATTCAGGCGGTCAGGGCAGTTCAGGAACGGTTCATCACAGGCGTGCAGATGATGACGGGGATGTACGGCGAGACGGCAGAGGATGTTATCCGCACCGCGGACGCTCTAGCCGCCGTGAAGCCCGCATACGCCCGCATCTACCCCACGGTTGTTCTGGCGGATACCGAGCTTGCGGATTTATTTTCATCAGGCGGATACACTCCCCCCGAACCCGCAGAGATGCTTCTCCGCACGGCGTATGCATACGCCGCCCTCACTTCCGCAGGAACAAATGTCATCCGCACAGGCCTGCAATATACGGACAGTCTTGAAAATTCCATAAAAGGCGGATTTTACCATCCGGCGTTCGGGGATATTGTAAAAACGCTTATAATACTGATATACTTACATAATCACGGTGAAATACGCGCAGGCGGAACGGAGATACAGAAACTCTGCGGCTACAAGGCGCTTGCAAGAAAACATTTCCCTGATAAAATCATTACCGACGAAGGTTCATCAGCGGATTTCCGTGAGATCTGCATGAAGGCAAAGGAGAATATTTTTGAGAATAACGGCAGGAACCCTGAAAGGAATGCAGCTTCATACGCCGAAGAACTCATCCGTCAGACCCACGACGGATAAGGTAAGGCAGGCTGTCTTCTCTTCCCTCTTTGACGAAACCGAAGGGGCGGAAGTGCTTGATCTCTGCGCCGGGACGGGTGCTTTCGGCTTCGAAGCCCTCAGCAGAGGCGCCGCGTCCGCAGTTCTCATTGACCTTTCAACGGACATTATCAAAAAAAACGCCCTCGCCCTCAGCCTGAACCCGCGCATAATCAAAGGCGATATCAGAAAAGAGATTCCAAGGCTTAATAAAGCCTTTGACATAATATTCATAGACCCCCCATACGGCCTTTTCGACCCGCAGGAAATAATGAGCCTGATACACGAAAACGGCATACTGAAGCCTGATGGAACACTTATCTTTGAGGAAAGCACCCGCACTGCTTTCCCTGCGGAGCCTGAGCACTTCAAGGTTCTGAAGGAAAAGAAGTACGGTGAAACAGCAATATACTACTTAAAACGGATGCAGATATGAAAAGAGCAGTTTATCCCGGAACCTTTGACCCAATGACTATGGGGCATCTTGACATTCTCAAAAGAAGCTCCATGCTTTTCGACGAGGTCATACTCGCCGTTGCGAAAAGCGAAAAGAAAAGCACCCTCTTCTCCGTTGAGGAAAGAACGGATATGGCAAGAACCGCCACTCAGGACATCAAGAACATTCGTGTCGTCCCCTTCTCCTGCCTTCTGGTAAATTTCATGCAGAGAATGGACAGCCAGATAGTTATCAGAGGCCTGCGCGCCGTTTCCGACTACGAATATGAGCTCCAGCTCGCCCTGATGAACCGCAAGCTCGATCCGAAGCTGGACACAGTTTTTCTCATGCCTTCCCAGCAGTTTATATTCCTCAGCTCCAGCATGGTGCGCGAGATAGCAAGCCTCGGCGGGGATGTATCCAAGTTTGTCCCTCCCGTTGTTTATGAAAAGATGGTGAAAAAGCTCGGCTACCCGCCGGAGAACCCCTGCGAAGCTCAGAACTAAGGTTTTCCGCCTGTTGTACGATTGATAAACAGTACGACTGACCCGAAAAGGACTAATTATTTGATTTTGCCGTTATTTGGTGTTAGT
>JBFWJG010000033.1:0-29090 GCA_050253335.1 Deferribacterales bacterium
GGATGATGATTACGCTAATCAGCTTGAGAAGGACTGTATGCATATCATCAACCATATGTCAGCCACAATTGATGATTTCAGGCGTTTTTTCGCTCCGGACAAAAGTGCGGAGCTGTTCGAGGTTATACGCTCTGTTCTGGAAACAATAAGGCTTGTCAGCGCGCAGCTTGCCGCGTCCGGAATTTCCTACCGGATCAGGTGCGCCTGCTTCGAGGACAGCTACTTCGCGGAAAATTCGGTCGACCTGCCCCGATGCCCAAGGCAGAGCACCCTTGTTAAAGGTTATGAGGGGGAGTTTAAGCAGGTTCTCCTGAACATAGTACACAATGCCCGTGACGCTGTAATCGAACGGAGAGCAAGGGAAAACACCTGTTTTGAAGGAGTGATTGAGTTTGAAGTGGATGCCGGAGGGGATAACATTGTGCTGAGCATAAAAGATAACGGCGGCGGAATTGAGCCGGATGTTATGCAGAAGATATTTGATCCTTATTTCACCACTAAGGAAGAGGGGAAAGGTACGGGTATCGGTCTTTATATGTCGAAAAATATTGTGGAGCAGCATATGAAGGGCTATCTGAGCGCGGAATCAAAGGACGGATGCGCTGTTTTCAGGCTGGTTCTCAGACCGGCGGCGGTGGTCAATGGCGTCTGAAACTGTTAAGGCAAAAATACTTTATATCGAAGATGAGGCGCTGACCAGAATGCTTATGGTGCGTCAGCTGAAGCTTTATTTTTCCGATGTTTTCGAGGCAGGAGACGGAAGAGAGGGGCTTGAGGTTTTTATGGCGGAAAAGCCTGATATAGTCATAACCGATCTTTCAATGCCGCACCTTGACGGCTTTCAGCTTGTGGATATCCTGAGAGCTCAGGGGTGTTCCGCACGGTTTATAATAACCACAGCCTTCAGGGAGGAAACCTGCTCCCTGAAAGACTGTGAAATTCTTTTCAAGCCCATAAGCTTTGCGGATGTTTATTCCTGCGTTAAGAAACTGCTTGCTCAGTGACTGAGCTGACCGAGCCTCTCCAGCCAGAAGCGGTATTCCTCGTTTGAAACTTCCGACTTCCAGAAGCCTGTGAGCACGGCAGCGGCCACGGCAGCCCAGAACAGCAGAAAAACCGCAAGCGTCAGGTATCTGTAATCCGTTTTGCAGGTTTTAAGGCAATTGTCATTCGCCCGCACCCTCACGCAGTCGTGACAGCCTATACACTCGGGCGAATGGATCGTTCCCGCCTTATGCACCTGTATGTCCATGGGGCATATGTTCGTACATTTCATGCAGTTTATGCAGGCTTCGCTGTTTCTTTTTATCTTGAACGGCGAAACAAGGGATACAAGCCCCATAAGCGCGCCGTAAGGGCATAGAAACCTGCACCAGAAGTTTCTGAACAGAAGACCGAGTATCATAAGCACGGCCAGAACAATCAGGGTCGTGCGCGAGGGATCGGCAAAGAAATTCATCATCTTCGCGTCCGACACCTTGTTGTAGGGCGCGTTCAGAAAGCCTTCTATGGCGGGCAGAGACATCTGGATAAGTATAATGTAAACAAAGAAGCCCAGAAGGAGGTACTTCAGCAGAAACAGGGGATAAGCCGCGAATCTGTGTATTTTGATGTTTTTGCCTGATGCGCCCACTGTTTCGGAGATAAGCCCTATGGGGCAGATGTAGCCGCAGAAGCCGCGCTTGAAAATAATGCTGATTAAAAGAAAGACGATAAGAAGCGTCAGCCCCGCTGGATGAACCATGTCATAGTTCCCGCTGAGAACAAGACGCTTAAACCCCATCAGTGCGCTTATGGGGAGAAAGGCCTCCACTCCTCCCGGCTTAACAGCGGACATATCCCCCGCGCCTAAGGCCGCGAGATAGAGATAAAACCTTATTCCCACATAAATTGTTGAAGCAAGAAAGATATACTGAATGAGACGCCTTACGGACGTCCGGTCTGATTTGAGATAACGAGCGGCTCCGCTCACAAATTGGTTCATCAAAAGCTCCTTTTTAATAAATCTTTACGATATGCTAGCCGTAAATTTTATTTCGATAATTGATCCCGAACAAAAAACAGCAAATAAGTTTTCAGAAATGTTTAAAATATAGACAGCGGTCTTTTGAACTAAGTTATTGATGATAAAATAATTTATGTGGGAAATAGAACAATGCGGCCAAGATTGTAAAAAATGTAATTTCAGATGATGAATATTTAATCACACTGAATGTAATAAACCTTTCAAAAGCCCGTTTTCCGCTGATTTCTCAATGGCACAGGCATTGCTTGTTATTATACATGGAAAAGAGATTAAGCTACTATAAACTTCTTCTGAATACAATATACGACATAAGCCTTGAGCTGAACTCCAAAATCAGCGAAAGCGCCGCGCTACAGAATGTGATGAACATTATGAGCAACAACCTCAATATCCAGAACGGAACTATTCTCACTGTGGAACCCGACACCGAAATGCTTATCCCGAAAGCATCTCACGGCCTCAGCAGAACAGCTCTTGCGGAAATGGTTTACAAAAGCGGAGAGGGGATGGTGGGGAAGGTGTTTAAATACGGTTTTCCCATAATGCTCCACGACATAAGCCTTGAACCGGATTTTAAGGATAAGATCAAAAGGAAAAATGACGAGAAAATCAGTTTCATTGCCGTTCCCATCACTCACGGAAACGAAAAGATAGGCGTTCTCGCAGTGGACAAGCTTTACCGTGAGGTGGTCAGCTATGAGGCAGAGGTGGATATCCTCAAGATGATCGCCGCTCTTGTTGCTTCGTTCATGCATAAAATGAAGCTGATAAACAGCGAAAAGAAACAGCTTATAGAGGAAAAGGAGCGTCTGCGCAGCGAGGTTGCGGGCAAATTTTCCGTTAAAGGGCTTGTGGGCGGAAGCAAGCTCATGCAGGAAGTTCTTAAAAAAATCTCACAGGTGTGCCGCACAAAAACCACCGTGCTTATCAGAGGCGAAAGCGGAACAGGCAAGGAGATGGTCGCAAAGGCGATCCACTATTCCGGCGACCGTTCGCAGAAGCCTTTTGTGGCGGTAAACTGCGCCGCCATTCCCAGAGAGCTGATTGAGAGCGAGCTTTTCGGCTATAAAAAAGGCGCCTTCACAGGAGCCACCGCGGATAAAAAAGGGAAGTTTGAGCTTGCCGGAGGCGGAACCATCTTCCTTGATGAAATAGGGGACATGCCCCTTGAAGCGCAGAGCAAGCTGCTCCGTGTTCTTCAGGAGATGAGCATAGAGCGTGTCGGCGGTTCGGAACCAACGCCTGTGGATGTGCGGGTGATAGCCGCCACAAACAGAAATCTCGAAAACGCTGTCCGCTCGGGAGATTTCAGGCTGGATCTCTATTACAGGCTGAATGTTGTCTCCATCTTCCTTCCCCCTCTGCGCAAGCGCAGGGAGGACATCCCCGAACTCGCCAAAACCGCCCTTGACAAATTCAACTCAAATTACGGCACAAGACTTAAAATATCGCCGGATGTTTTTCCTCTGCTTATGAAATGTTCATGGCCGGGCAACATACGTGAGCTTGAAAACTGCATAGAGCGGGCCGCCCTTTCTGCTTCGAGTGATGAAATAACCCCTGCGGAGTTCACATGCTCCAGAGGGGAGGTCTGCCTTGCACAGCTTATGGATAATAACGGAAGCTCAGGCTGCGGCGAGCACGCCGTCTGTATAGAGTCGCTTAATATGGACACCGGCGGCGGGGAACAGAAGTTTTTCTGCGAGCATTATCCCAAGTCCTCCGAAAGACCTGCGGATGAAGCGGTGAAATCTGCCAAGCCTCTTTCCGAGATACCCCCCGCAGTTAATGATGAGAGACAGATGGTCATTGACGCCCTCGAAAAAACCGGCTGGGTTCAGGCAAAGGCGGCGAGGCTTCTGGGAATGACAGTGCGCCAGATCAACTACCGCATAATGAAATTCGGCATAGAAGTGAAAAAAATATAACAAACATAAACAATACAATGAATGTAGGTAAGCTTACAAAAACTGGACAAGGCTTGGGTGTTCTTCTCTAAGTAGCTGATAAAACAGTTCTTCATATCTGGCACGCTGCTTGCAAAAGTAACTGAAAAGATTAAGGAGGAACACAATGGCCTATATCACAGGAATTACCAAAAGCGGCGGCACATGGACGCCTGAATATGTCATGGGTGTGGACAACGAAAAGTGCATCGCCTGCGGACGCTGTTATAAAGCCTGCAGCTTTAGCTGCCTTTCACTTCACGAAGATGACGATGATGACTCCGCAAGACGCTACATGGTGCTTGAAAACGACAAGGACTGTGTGGGCTGCAAGGCCTGTGCCGTTGCCTGTCCCAAGAAGTGTTTCACCCACGCACCTATGGAGGCGTAATATGGAATTCAGAGAAAACCAGAAGGTCAGAGTTCTCGGCTGCACAAAAAGTGACGGAACCTGCGCAGGCTGCAACCGCGGAAAGGTGGTTGCCGAAGAGGGGGAGGAAGGTTTTGTCTGCCAGATTACAGAGTTCCTCTTTGAGCCTGTTGTAGTGGTTCATTTCCTTGAAACCAATAAAAAGGTTGGTTTCAGGAAGCATGAGCTTGAAATTATCGAAGATTACGATCCGGACGAGATGATCTGGATAAAAGTTAAGAAGAACGGCTCTCAGAATACGGTTTCAACATCGTAGCGCCCGCCTATCACAAGGTATTCCAGCTCACCGCTGAATGACCTTCGGGGCAGGGCTTCCGAGAAGTACACTATCTTTGTGTAAGGCACTTCCGCCTTGATTATCTTACTGCCGAACTGTTCTGCTATCTCTTTTTCCGAAGTGAAAGAGGAGAGGGAGTTCAGTTCGATGCAGTATTTTCTTTTTGAGAGCTGGCTGATTATTATGTGATCGCTCAGGTCGTTTACACCCCTGTAGAGGGTTATGGTGGGAACATGATTTTCGCAGTATGCCTTAATTATTGTCTGGGTGTATGTGTACAGCAGGTCGAGCTGGGAAAACATGCTGTTTTTGTTTGTTCGGGAATTCATCCACTCCTGAAGATAATCGTAATACTCCTTGGAGTAAAGCCCCGGAATGCTCTGCCCGTGGTAGAAGGGAATAAGCCCGAAGCGGTTTTCCACCCATCCTTTAAGCACTGCTCCGGCGGAGTTGTTGGAGTCAAAAAGCCAGCTTTTCAGAAGCCTTATGTAACTGCCGACCTTTTTTCCGTTTACCCTTTCCTCCAGCGCGAAAAGCTCGTTCATGTAGTTTTCAAAGAAAACGGAGGCATCGTCTATGCTCCCGGCGGAGGCGATAATCTCAAAAAGCCAGCGGTGGTATTCAAGAACGCCGTCAATTGTGATGGGTATCACGCCGACATTATATTCCCTGCTCACAAAAAGCTTGGCGGGAATATTGATTTTATTCGTGCTGTGGTAATAAACGCCTGCCTTGTGGCTGTCATCAATATTTATCATGATCGAAATATGCCAATACAATTGGAAGTTTGCAAATGAAAAATGATGTTTATGAAAGGGCGCTTGCCGCTTATCTCAGTTTTGCAGTCGGCGATGCCCTCGGCGCCACAACGGAATTTATGCTTCCCAGAGAAATCAAAGATAAATATGACATACATGACAAGATAATAGGCGGAGGCTGGCTTCATCTGAAGGCGGGGAATGTCACCGATGATACGGAGATGTCGCTTGCTCTGGGCGACAGCATTATGGAAAACGGAGGCTACACAGTTAAGGGAGCGGCGGATCACTTCGCAAAGTGGATGAAGAAGAAGCCTGTGGACATAGGCAGCACGGTGAGAAGGGGGATTGTCAATTACCTTACAAAAGGCTCCGTGGTGTCTCTGTACTCAACATTCTCCGCGGGAAACGGCGCGGCCATGCGGAATCTGCCCGTTGTTCTGTACTGCCTGAAGGACTGGACATGGTTCGAGGAGATAACCATATCCCAGTGTCATATAACTCACAACAACGAACTCTCAGACATGGCGACCGTTGTTCTCGGCGAGGTCATGAAGGTTCTTCTGGAAACAGGGGACAAAAAGGCCGCTCTTGATATAGTTTCAGAATTTATCAGGAAAGCACCTTCGTTCTCACACTCAAAATACAGCGGCGAGGCATCCGGCTACATTAAGGACACGTTCAGAACTGTCATGCACTTTTTCTTTGATTCAGACAACCTGTACGAAACTGTTGTCAGAACTGTTAATCAGGGCGGAGACGCAGACACCAACGGTGCCATAGCGGGAATGCTGGCGGGCGCGCTTTACGGTATGGACGGAATACCCCAGCGGTGGCTGAAAGCACTGGATCAGGATGTTGTAAGGCTTATTACAAAACAGACCGAAGATCTGCTGAATGCCCCGATGAACGTGATTTTGTTGTAAGGTTTGTCAGCTTATCCCTTCAAACCATACAAAAACCTTACAATTAATAAAACATAAATCCTTTCAAAAGACTACAATTTTTATTTATCAGCTATTTGCGTTCTTGGCACGCTTCTTGTTTATTAGCAATTCAGATAATAAACCGGAGGTTTCGGATCATGGGTAAATTAAGACAGATAGCTTTTTACGGCAAAGGCGGTATCGGCAAGTCAACCACATCCCAGAACACTATCTCCGCTCTTGCGGAAATGGGCAAAAAAATAATGATCGTGGGCTGCGACCCCAAGGCAGACTCCACGCGTCTTATCCTTCACTCCAAAGCACAGGCGACAATCATGGAGCTTGCCGCTGAAAAAGGCTCAGTGGAAGACCTTGAGCTTGATGATGTTCTCAAAGCCGGTTTCCTCGGCGTTAAATGCGTTGAGTCAGGCGGTCCTGAGCCCGGCGTAGGCTGTGCGGGAAGGGGCGTTATCACGGCTATCAACTTCCTTGAGGAAGAAGGCGCATACGAGGAAGACCTTGACTTTGTTTCCTATGACGTTCTCGGTGACGTTGTGTGCGGCGGTTTCGCAATGCCTATCAGGGAAGGCAAAGCTCAGGAGATCTACATAGTCGCATCCGGTGAGATGATGGCTATGTACGCTGCCAACAACATCTCCAAAGGTATCCTTAAATATGCTAACTCAGGCGGCGTTCGTCTTGCGGGTATCATCTGTAACGAACGTAAAACCGACAGAGAAGACGAACTGATCAGCGAGCTTGCCAGAAGAATAAACACTCAGAGAATACACTTCGTTCCCAGAGACAATGTCGTTCAGCACGCGGAACTGAGAAGAATGACAGTTATCGAGTACGACCCCAAATGCAAACAGGCTGACGAGTACAGAGCCCTTGCGCAGAAGATCAACGATAACAGAATGTTCAACATACCCACTCCTCTTACTATGGACGAGCTTGAAGGACTTCTTATGGAGTTCGGCATCATTCAGGAGGATGACGCAGAGGTCGGAAAAGCGAAAAACGCTTAATTCCGCAAGGATGCCCGCTTTCTTTTCGGCCGCGGCCGCTCATGCTTTTTAAAAGCGACACAGAAGCGGCCTGACTGCGGGGGGAAAGCAAGAACGCGAGACTTTTTGACCCCAATAAAACGAGGTAGACAGCATGAGCACTATAGATAAAAAACAGGCCGAGGAGTTTATAGAGTCGGTCATCTCCCAGTATGAGGAGAAAACGTATAAGGACAGGAAGACCCACATAGAGGTTGTTGAACCCGGACAGGAAAAGTGCGGCGTTAAGTCCAACAGGAAATCCCGCCCCGGCGTTATCACCATGAGAGGATGTGCATATGCAGGCGCCAAAGGCGTGGTGTGGGGTCCCATAAAGGATATTATCAACGTAAGCCACGGTCCCGTGGGCTGCGGCCAGTACTCTTGGTCATCCAGACGTAACTACTATAACGGAACAACAGGTGTGGACAGTTTCGGTACAATGCAGTTTACGTCTGACTTTCAGGAAAAAGACATAGTTTTCGGCGGCGATGCGATGCTGAAAGCCCTTCTTCTGGAAGCTGACAAGCTTTTCCCGCTCAACAGAGGGCTCAGTGTTCTCTCTGAATGTCCCATCGGTCTTATCGGTGATGATATTGAAGCGGTTTCAAAAGAGATCTCCAAGGAGATAGGCAAGCCTGTTATCCCCTGCCGCTGTGAAGGTTTCAGAGGCGTTTCCCAGTCTCTCGGTCACCACATAGCAAACGACACCATCCGTGACTGGATATATGAAAAAGATATGGTCGGCCAGAAATTCGAGAAAGGCCCGTATGATGTAGCCCTCATAGGGGACTACAACATAGGCGGCGATATATGGTCATCAAGGAAAATTATTGAGGACATGGGACTTAACCTTGTTGCTCAGTCAACCGGTGACAGTACGTTCAGCGAGCTTGCCAACGTTGCTCAGGCGAAAGTGGTTCTCATCCACTGCTACCGCTCAATGAACTACATCTCACGCTACATTGAAGAAAAGTACAATGTGCCGTGGCTTGAGTTCAACTTTTTCGGCCCCACACAGATCATCAAATCCATGCGCAAAATTGCCGCTATGTTTGATGACAAAATCAAAGAGCAGACAGAAAAAGTCATCGCTGAGAAATATCAGCCTTACTTTGAAAAAATTGTCGCCAAATACAGACCCAGACTTGAAGGGAAGAAGACAATGCTTTTCGTTGGTGGTCTGAGACCCAGACACACAATGCCCGCCTTTCAGGATCTCGGTGTTGAGATACTGCTCACAGGGTATGAGTTTGCCCACGGTGACGACTACCAGCGTACCCTTGAATACCTCGACAGCACAACCATCATGGTTGACGACATGTCGGAATTCGAGATGGACAACTTCCTTGAGAAGTATAAACCCGACCTCTTCGGTTCAGGTATTAAAGAAAAATACCAGACACAGAAGTCCGGCATCCCTTTCAGGCAGATGCACTCATGGGACTACTCAGGCCCCTACCACGGTGTGGAAGGCTTCGGAGTATTTGCCAGAGATATGGACATGGCAATTAACGGAGCAGTTTGGAAAAACATCAAAGCTCCGTGGAAAAGCTGATAATCAGAGCCGTACAGGAGAGGTAAATCATGAGCAAAGATATTAAAATTAAAGATCATATAACCCTTTTCGAGGACGAGCGCTTCGGAGAGATGTTCAAGAGAAAACGCGCGCTCTATGAGAACGCGGCAACTGAGGAAGAGGTTGCGAAAACCCTTGAGTGGACACTCGGTGAGGAATACAAGGAGCTTAACTTCAAAAGGGAGCACCTTGTTGTTAACCCTCTTAAATCCTGCCAGCCTCTGGGCGCGCTTTACGCTGCCATAGGTTTTGACGACACTATGCCTTACGTACACGGTTCACAGGGCTGTGCGGCTTACTTCCGCTCACATTTCTGCCGTCACTTTAAAGAGCCTTTCCCCGCTGTTTCCGACTCCATGACGGAAGACGCCGCGGTTTTCGGCGGACACAACAACATGTATGTGGGGCTTGATAACGTTTACAAGCTCTACAAACCCGGTATGGTTGCCATATGCACATCATGTATGGCGGAAGTTATCGGAGATGACCTCAACAACTTCGTTAAAAATGCCAAAGATCAGGGCAATGTTCCGGAAGGCTCGATCATTACACATGCGCACACCCCATCATTCGTAGGTTCGCATATCACAGGCTATGACAACATGCTCTCAAGCATGCTTGCTCAGGTCGGCGAGAAAACAGGCGAAGTGAAAGACAGAATCAACGTTATCCTCGGGTTCGATACTTATATAGGCAACTTCCGTGAGATAAAAAGGATTCTCGGTCTGTTCGGAGTGGATTTCATCCTCCTGAGCGATCCTTCCTACAACCTCGATTCACCCACTGACGGACATTACAAAATGTTCAACGGCGGAACAAAGATTGCTGACCTGAAAGATGCGCCTAACTCAAAAGCTACACTTATCCTTCAGAAATACGCTACTGCAAAAACAATAGAGTTCATTCAGAAAGAATGGGGACACCCTGTAAAAGTGGTTAACCCCTTCGGTATCAAAGGTTCAGATGACCTTATGATGGCAATCGCCGAGCTTACAGGCAAAGAAATTCCTGCTGAAATCGAAAACGAAAGAGGCAGATTCATAGATGCCATAGGTGACTCATACTACTGGGTACACGGCAAAAGCTTCTCTCTGAACGCTGATCCTGACTATGCCTTCGGTCTTACGCGCATGGTTATGGAACTCGGCGGGGAGATCAAGCATGTTCTGCTCACCAACGGCACAAAAGACTGGGAAGCGGACACTAAAGCGCTGCTTGCTTCATATCCTCAGGGGAGCGAAGCAGAAGTTTACTCAAACAAGGATATGTGGCACTTCCGCTCACTGCTTGCCACTGATCCCAGCGATTTCATCATAGGCAACAGCTTCGCAAAATATCTTATGAGAGATACGGGCATTCCGCTTATCAGAATCGGTTTCCCCATGTTTGACAGGCAGTTCCTCCACAGATACCCCACCATAGGCTACATGGGCGGACTGAACCTCCTCAACTGGATCGTCAACACAATCCTTGACGAAACAGACAGAAAAACGATGCACACCACGAGCTACGACGTAATCAGGTAGTGTTACAGTTCCATGGACGGAACTGCGCCGTGCCGGAGCGAAGGCTTGCTTTGCAAGGCGCGAGCGGTTTCAGCCGAACCGCAGGACGCAGGTTCGGCGATGGAAAGTAGAAAAACGATGTACACCACAAGCTATGACGTAATCAGATAGTAAGGTATATACCGCTGCGGGGCGGCGGCAAAAGTCCGCCCCCCGTTTTATCCGTTTCCGGGCGAACCTCAGGACGCAGGTTCGGCGATGATTTAATTAGAGGCAGGGCTGCAAAATGAAAGTAACAGTTAGAGAAACGCCGAAAGGCATTAATATTTACGTTCCCAAGAAGGACATCGAAGCGCACGTGATCAAGATAGAGCAGGCAGGGGCATGGGGCGGAGTGTTTGAACTTGACAACGGCTGGGTTCTGGAATTTCCCGCTTTGGAGGAAGTGCCCAAACTCCCGGCTACATTCGAGGCAAAAGTACTCTCTAAATAAAAGGAATGTGCCATGGCTGCAAAATTTGACCATCTTACCGAAGTTGACAGCTGTTCTGAAAATAAAAAGAAAAGCACCGCAGAAAAGGCAAAAAAATGCGCCAAACCGACACCCGGCGCAACAATGGGCGGGTGCGCCTTTGACGGGGCACAGATCGTTCTCCTTCCCGTGGGGGATGCCGCACACCTCATTCACGGCCCCGCCACATGCGTAAGCCAGAACTGGAACAACAGGGGCAGCAGGAATCTTCACGGTCAGTGCTATAAAATGGGCTTCTCCACCGATGTTACCGAGATGGACGTTGTTTTCGGCGGGGAGAAGAAGATTACCGATAAATGCGTGGAGATAGCGGGCAGATACCCGGTAAAAGCTATCTTTGTCTACACCACCTGCGTCACCGCTATGATAGGCGACGATGTTCCCACTGCCTGTAAAAAGGCGGCGGAACTCACCGGAATCCCAGTGATACCCGTGGAATCTCCCGGCTTTATCGGCAATAAAAACTTCGGCAATAAGATAGCGGGCGATGCTCTTCTTGAGTACGTAATAGGCACTAAAGAGCCTGAAAAAACCACAGAATACGACATAAACATCATAGGTGACTACAACATAGCCGGCGAACTCTGGCAGATGATGCCTGTTTTCAGAGAGCTGGGGATAAACGTTCTCTCAAGCCTGACAGGCGGAACCTCATATGACGAAATAGCATACGCCCACAGGGCGAAATGCACGCTTGTCATATGCAGCAAGGCTCTGCTCACTCTGGCGGAAGGGCTTAAACGCAGATACGGAATACCGTTCGCGGAGGGTTCATTCTACGGACTGGGCGAGATAGAGAAGACTCTGCTCTCCGTTGCGGACATGCTGGGCTCTGATGAACTCAGGGCAAAAATTCACAGCTATGTTGAAAGGAAAAACGCTGAGACTCTGGCGGAGATAGCACCCTATAACGCTGTTCTCAAAGGTAAAAGAGTTTTCGTTTATACTGGCGGGGTGAAAAGCTGGTCAACGATTTATCAGCTTGAGGAACTCGGCATGGACGTGATCGGAACCAGTACAAGGAAATCGACAGAGCAGGACATAGAAAAAATCAGGGAACATTTTGAAGGAACACAGAAAATGCTCCTTGAAAAAGGGGATGGCCGCATCCTGCTGAACATTCTTCAGAAGGAGAGAGCGGATCTTCTCCTTGCCGGAGGGAGAAACATGTATACCTCCATCAAAGGCAGATACCCTTTTGTGGACGTGAATCAGGAAAGGATACACGGCTACGCGGGCTACACTGGCATGATTGAGCTGGCAAAACAGCTTGCATACACTCTTGCCTCCCCTGTCTGGGAAGTGGCAAAGCGCAAGGCTCCGTGGGAGTAAGTCTATGGAAACAACAGCAAAAACCGGACAGACCAATCCTCTGAAAAAAAGTCAGGTGCTGGGCGGAAGCTTAGCCGCCCTCGGAATAAAAGGGGCTATGCCTCTTCACCACGGCTCGCAAGGGTGCACGGCATTTACCAAAACGTTTCTCACTCAGCATTTCAGGGAGATAGTACCGATGCAGACCACAGCCCTCACCGACATAGCAACGATTATGGGCGAGGACTGGAACCTGCTTGAAGGCATGAAAAACGTAATAGAGAAGCATACGCCCGAACTCCTTGTTCTTCTCTCCACAGGAATCTCCGATACCAGAGGGGACGATTTTGAGCGGAGCATAAAGGATTTCAGGAAGAAATATCCGGAATATGCGGGAACGAAAATTGTTTACTCCACGACACCCGATTTCGTGGACGATGCTCACCTCGGCTACACAAATACGCTGAAAGCAATATTCAGACAGCTTGCTCCGGCGAAGATGGAAACCGAAAAGGGGCGGGTGAACATTCTCCCCGCATTCGCCATGACCGCGGGAGACATAGACGAGATAAGGGATGTTGCGGAATCATTCGGACTGCGCCCCGTGTTTCTGCCGGATATTTCAGAAAGCATGTCCGGCTGTGCGGATTTCTTCTACAGCACAGCCCCCGGCGGGTGCACTGTTGAGGATATTTTAACCGCAGGATCGGCGGAACTCAACATAGCGGTCGGCAGGACAACGGGTGAGATAGCGGAACAATTGAAAGAGCTTACTGATGTTCCTTTTGTAACCTTCGATTCTCTCATAGGGATCACCGAAACGGACAGATTCATAGAGCTGCTTATGAAGCTTTCCGGCAAGACGGACGTTCCCGCAAAAATCAAAAAACAGCGCAGAACGGCAATAGATGTAATGCTTGACGGACACTTCAATTTCGGCGGAAAGAAAGCCGCTGTCGCCATTGAGCCGGATCTCCTGCTCGGCGTATCAAAGTTTCTTCGTGATGAGTTGGGGATCACTGTACAGATAGGCATCACCACCTTTTCTTCCCCTTTTCTTCAGGATGTTCCTGCGGAAGAGGTGATCAAAGGTGATCTGGAAGATATAGCCCTGAAGGGGGGAGGAGTATCCCTTGTCATTTCAAACACAAACGCTCATTTAACCTCGGAGATAGTGCACGCTCCATTATTGAGGATGGGTATCCCTGTGAAGGACAGGATAGGGCAGTTTATAAAGGTTTACACCTGTTACAGGGGCGCGGCGTATTTCGCCTCTGAGATAGGGAGCATTCTCCTTGAACGTGACGAGCACGAGTCATGGGAGGAGCAGACAGAGAACTACAGGAGGAGTTTATGAAAGTAGCGTTCTGTACAAACAGCATGAAAGAGGTGGATGAACACTTCGGCAGGGCAGCTTCCGTCGCGGTTTATGATGTCAGCGCCGAAGGTTCGGAGTTTGCCGAACTGCGCACATTCAGACCCATTGACGCTGATGCGGATCATAAGATTGATATTAATACAAAAGCCGGAGCGCTTAACGACTGTTCGATCCTTTATCTCACGGAGATAGGCGGGCCTGCCGCCGCTGTTGTTGTGCGCAATAAGATTCACCCCATCAAGGTGGACGACAAAACGCCCATTGACGAGCTTCTGGACAGTCTTGTGAAAAAGCTGAACGATTCTCCTCCGCCGTGGCTGAGAAAGGCGATACAGGTCAAATAGCATGGCGGGCATGTCTCTTTCCCAGAGAACAGGCTGGGAGGTCTCCGGCTTTACAGACACCCTTGTCAGAAAGATGAGGGCTTTCGACACATACGGCTCATGGAAAAAACTTGATGACACTCAGGTTCTGAGCCGCTATGTGAAGAGCCGTGAGGACAGAAAAAAGATAGACACATCAGGCGCGGTGGACATTCAGACCGTGTGGCGGATACGGATGTTTTACGAGGCTGTGGCGATGCTCACCGAGCAGAACACGGGAAAGCTCTGCTACGCCGCCCTTGATCTGGGCTATGAGGGTTTCGGCAGGGCGTTTGTGATATATGAGGACTATATACTCTGCTGCGATACCCTGAGAAATGCCCACAAGTTCGGGTTTGCCTCCATTGATGAACTGGCGGCGGCGGGAGAGACAAAAACGCTCAGAGCCTGTGAAAAGGCCGCGGAACTGGGCATTATCTAAAGAAACTCTCTCGGAAAGCGCATGGAGAACACTGCGCCTTTTTCACTGTTGGATGCCGCTATGGTTCCTTTCATGCGGTTTTCTATGATCATGCGGGACATATAAAGGCCGATTCCGGTTCCTTCGTCCCCTTTGGTGGTGAAGTAGGATTCAAATATCTTTTTCAGCGCCTCTTCGGGTATTCCCCCGCCGTCATCCCTTGTTTCGACAATAACTTCCGTGTCGGTCTCGATTACAGCCACTTCTATATTGCCGATGGATTTTCTCTCAAGGGGCGGCATGGAGAGCCTTTTGGCGTCTATCGCATCGCGCGAGTTGCTGAGAAGGTTTACCATAACCTGCTTGAATTCGCTGGCGTAGCCGAAAAGAACTATGCAGTCGGGGTCTGCGCCCTCGGTGGTGATTTTTACATTTATCTTATGCTTCTCAAGGGATGATTTCATCAGTGCGACAACATCGTCCAGAGCTTTTCTCACAGAGAATTCCCCAAGGGATTTGGAGGGGGTGAAGAAGGTGCGGAAGTCCTCCACTGTGTGCGCCATGAAGTCAAGCTGGTTCATTATCTCGATTACATATTCGCTGAGTTTTTCCTTTGTAAGCTCATTAAAGTCATAGTCGTCCTCAATAAGCTGAACATAGAGGCTGGCGGAGTTGAGTGGCTGTTTCCACTGGTGGGCTATGGCGCCGATCATTTCACCAAGGGCAGCCAGCTTGGACTGCTGAATGAGCATCTGTTCCTGCTCACGGTGTATCCGCTCGATCCTGTTCATTTCCGTAATGTCAGCTATGGAGTAAATGAAGTGTGGTTTCTCCTCCTCCATTTTCACCGCACCCGCAGTCACAAGCAGATCAAGGGTTTTGCCGTTTTCAAGCTCATGCTTCCACTCGGTTGTGTGCGGGGCTTTTTCTCTGTCCGCTTCGGGAAACAGATCAAAGAAGTTCTGCTTTTTCAGAGTGTTTTCAGGTATGGAGAGTATCTGGCTGAATTTTCTGTTGAATCTGACAAACTGTCCCGCCTTGTCCACAAGGCATATGCCGAAGCTGGCAAACTCGAATATGAAGGAGAGAAGCTGTTCGTTCTGGCGGAGTGCCGTTTCCGTGCGCTTGATTTCGGTTATGTCATGGGCAGTGCCCAGAACATTTATATGACCCGATGCGTCCGTTCTGATACGGCTCTGCACCCTGAGAATCCGTCTTTCCCCGTCGATGCGGTTTATGTGAATATAATCGTCAAAGCTTCCCTTTGCTATTGTTTCGTCCGAAAGCATACTCTGGAGCAGAGGCATGTCCTCCGTTGCTACCATCTCAAGAAAGTTCCTGTCAGAGAGGGTGACTTCGTTTTTATCCAGACCGAATATCCTGTAAAGTTCATCAGAACAGCTCAGCTTTCTGTCTGCTCCCGACCACTCCCAGCTTCCTATTCTAGCTATCTGCTGCGCCTGCTCAAGCTGCTGTCGGCTGCTTTCAAGCATTCTGTTGGTTTTGCGCAGTTCTTCTGTGCGTTCGTTGACTATTATTTCCAGTATGCGGTTAGCGTCCCTGAGGATTTTGTGGTAGTTCTCAAGGTCTGTTATGTCGGTGAGTGATACAATATACTCTCCCGCTGTCATGGGGAGAATACGGAAAGTTACCTGAAATGTGCGCACGGCCCCGAAGGGATCGCGCATTTTCACCTTACTGTCCAGCCCCATTCGGAAGTTCTGGAAGACCTCCTCGAGCCAGCCCTGTTCATCCTCGCCGGTCACAAGACCGTGTTCTTTGAAGAAATAGGCGGAGAGATCCTTTTTCCGCCCCCTGAACTCATCAAGGGTTTTTGCCTGAAAGAAATCCAGGAAGCTTTTATTGCAGTTAAGGAGAAGCTCGCCGTCAGTGACTATTATGATGTTGGACTGAAAGTCCAGAATCTTCTGAACATATTCGCTCTTCTTCTCAAGTTCGTTGAGGAAGTTTCTCCTTTCCGTTATGTCGTCCATCACGCAGACGATATATTCCGGCCTGCCCTCCTGATCAAAAATCACCGAAACCGCGATTCTGCTCCAGAAGGTTTTTCCGGAAGGTGACTGGATAAGCACTTCCTCTGTAATGGAGTCCTTACTGCCTGTGTAAAGCATTCCGAAGCACTCACGGCACATAGTCAGGAACTCGGGAGCGAGGAGGTTTTCAAAACTCAGTCCTTTGAGCATATCCTCGCCGAGCCCGGTCATTCTGCGGAATGACTCGTTCGTGGTCAGTATGGATTTGTCCGTGTTGAGAATGACAATACCGCTTGCGCTTCTGCCGAAAACGGCGCGCTGGAATGATTCGCTCTCCTCAAGTTTTTTTTGGGTCTCAAAAAGCCTTGTCTGGTCATAGATCATCACAAGGGCATATTTCAGATCCTTGTCAAAAGGGGAGATAACCACGTTCTGTTTCATGTATTCGAAAAAGGAGTTTGTGAATTTCGCTGATTTTATTTTGAAGAGCCAGCCGTCTGTGCCCGCGTCATAATAGGTGTGAGAATTGAGTGCCTTCATGGAGCGGATTTTTCTTTTGAGCTGCTTGACATTTATTTCGGGAAAAAGATCGGTGATTTTCTGACCTGTAACCTGCTCTCTGAAAAGGGAAGTATGAGCCTCAAGCCACTTGTTCCAGAAATGAACCGTTAGTTCATCGTCCAGAATGCAGGCGCCGTTGTATATGGAGTCAAGAAAATAAGCGGGATCTGTCTCAAATTTCATACTGTTCAATATACTTGTCCAAAGCTATGAGCAGGTGCTCAAAAGAACTCTCCTTGAGAAGAAATATAAGAAGTCCGTGGATTTCCTCCTGTCTGAAGTCCAGAACAGTTTCCACAACTATTATTTTGCTGAAATTTTCAAAATTTTTGTATTCGGCTATCTTCTCTCCGCTCTGCCTGTCCACGGCGGGCGGATGGAAAAACACCTCAAGCTCAAGGAGCTCGGCAATTTTTCCCACACATGCGGATGTGAGTATGTTTGAAAGTTCATGTATTGAGCTGACTATGTCTTCTTCGCTTTCGATCTCCTCGCCGGAGTCGTTCATGAAGATTGCGGCGACCTTGCGGGCCGATTCATCATCGGTGATGAAGATGCTCTCTCCGTCCAGCTTGTTTATAAACACCTGTACGGAAACGTAATAGTCATTTTTTTTGGATGTTTTGCTGTTGACGTAGTTTTCCAGACCTTCAGTGCCGACAAGGTGAATCTTCGGAACATGCAGATTGGCATGTGCTTCAATGGAATCGGAGATAATGGCCGTGGCCATACCGTAGGAAATATTCATGATTTCCGTGAGCGCATCTTTCCTGTCATCATTCAGAACATTCATCATATAAATCAGCCGTTAAACGAGTTTGGTAATGATTTGTGAGATTTTCTCGGCGGTGACCGGTTTGTTGAGTATCTCTGTCGCGCCGAGATCCGAAACCATTTCAGTTGTTTTTTTCTGTATGTCTGCTGTGATTATAACAACTTTTGCGGCGGGATTCATAGTTTTTATTTCTTCCAGCGCCTCTATGCCGTTTTTTTCCGGCATTGTAAGGTCCATAAACACGAGATCCGGACTGTACGCGGAGTAAGTTTCCACTGCTTCTATGCCGTTTGACGCCTCACGGTAGTCAAACTCTCCGGAAAAAGCAGCGCTGAGAGACTTGAGAACCCCCTTTCTTGCTATTCTGGAATCATCGGCTATCAAGATTTTCATGTATACCTGCTAAAAATTATTATTAATTTAAACGATCATAACCTGAGAAAGCCAAATGTCAAGTTCAAGATGCTTTATATAAAGGAGTCTGGTTAGGATAATTTTTATTTGTCAATGTTGAGTTGCGGTTCATTTTATGAAACTGTATAATGGATAGTGATTTAGTATGGTTTTCACGGCGGTTCGTTCCTGAACAGGCTCGCCGGAGAGCGGCGGGAGGTCTTTTCAGGGGCTTTTTCCGCTGCGGGATGTAAGGTGGTTTTGATGACTGTCCGCATGAGGGCGATGCTTCTTGTTATTATGTTAATGCTCTCCCTTTCCGCTATTTTTCTTTTCGCGGGCAATTATTTTAATGAGAAATACCTTGACTACTCCTTCCGCAGGTTCGATTTTCAGCTTGCGCGTTCATTCGAGCTCTCCATATCCGCCACGGAGCGGAAATACAGCAACACCGTCCACAGCCTCCTTCAGGATAAAAATATAACCGACGCTTTTTTCGCAGGGGACAGGGAGAGACTTTTTCTCGAACTTATGCCCTATTATAAGAAAATGAAGGAGGAAGACCCCTTCTTTCATATCATGCACTTTATCGACAAAAACGGAGTGACTGTTCTGCGTATGCACAGACCGGACTTCTTCGGGGACAGTCTTTCGGAAGTCCGCCCGTTTGTCAAAGAGGTTCAGGAAACACAGAGAACTGTCACCGGGTTTGAACCCGGCAGACACGGCATCTTCTACAGGGTGATGATCCCCGTCTTTAACGGCGGGGAATACGCAGGTCTGCTTGATCTCGGGCTTGATGCGGATTTTGTTGTTGATGCGGTGGCCAGACACTTTCAGTTCAGAAGCGCGCTGTTTCTCAAAAAACAGTACGCGGATGTGATAACCGACAGGGAAGACATGACATCCGCAGGCGATTACTATATCGCGGGGACGGATGATCCGGCGTTCCGTGTTTACGGTACGGATTATCAGCCCGGCACGGGTATGCTGCTCAGGAAAATCAGCGGAGCTTATTACAGCTTTCACACCGCCTACGAACTTAAAGAACACGGCGGAGCGCCTTTTGCCTATCTTGTCGTGGTTCAGGATATCGACGCCGAGGTGAAGGACTACCGCAACGCGAGATTTTATCTCACGCTGGTTGTCATAGCCTTTCTTATTCTGGCGGGGTGGATACTGCATTACAGCTTCCGCGGGATGCTCAGGGCAATTGAAGAGGGCAAGAAGAACCTGTCTGTTCAGCAGAGAACAGACACGCTCACCGGACTGCCCAACAGGAACGCGCTCCTGAGCGATCTGGAGAACATGCCTGAATGCGTGATGATTCTCATAAACATAGACCGCTTCAAGGAAGTTAACGAGGTGTTCGGCATTGAGGCGGGGGATCATGTTCTCAGGGAATATTCTGTCTGCCTGCGCGGATACATATCCTCCTTTGAATCCGCGCACCCCGAGATTGAGGGCTGCACCGAGCTTTACAGGCTCGGCAGGGATGAGTTTGTTATCCTTCTCCGCTCAAAAACAGAGTTTGCGGAAAGAATGGCAGACAGCATTTCAAACAAGACCGACTCTGAAATCATCGATTATCAGGGCATCGACATCTCCGTATCTGTCAGCATAGGCATCTCCGGAAACAGGGAAAAACCGCTTCAGTCATCCGATATAGCGCTTAAAATATCCAGAGAGCGCAAAAGGGCGTTCATGCATTTTGATGAAAGCATGGAACTTAGCCAGCATCAGTCAAACAACTTTTTCTGGCTCAACAAGGTGAAGCAGGCAATCAAGGAAGACAGGATTGTTCCCTATTTTCAGGGGATAATGGACAACAGCACAGGAGAAATCCGCAAATACGAATGCCTGATCAGGATGCTGGAGCCGGACGGAAGCGTTGTTTCTCCGGGAATGTTTCTTCCCATTATCAAAAAAACCAAGCTCTATCCTCAGCTTACGAAAATAATGCTGCGCAAGTGTGTGGAGCATTTTAACGGCCAGGGCAGAGAGTTCTCCATAAATATCTCAACCGAGGATATACTTAATAAAGACATAGTGCTTTACATACAGAATCTCCTGAAAAATACCGAGACTGCCCGGAATATTATATTTGAAATTCTGGAAACGGACAACATCGGCAATTATGAGGAGATAAGGGAGTTCATAAGCGAGGTGAAGAGACTGGGCTGCAAGGTCGCCATAGATGACTTCGGCACGGGCTACTCCAATTTTACACACCTTATGAACCTTGATTTTGATTATCTGAAGATAGACGGAAGCCTTATCCAGAACATTCACCGCGACGAATACACAAAAAGGCTTGTGAAAAGCATAGCCGGATTCGCGGGAGGAATGAAAATCAGGACTGTGGCAGAATTTGTGAGCAGTGAGGAAATTTTTGATGCTGTAAAAGAGCTCGGAATCGACTACTCACAGGGCTTCTTCATTGCCAAACCGAAGCCGGAAAGCGGTTCGGACGACTTCTCTTGACTCTGACGTCATAAGGATTATGCTTTATTTGTAAGCTGTTGTGTATTATAAGGCATAAAATGTCTTAATTATAGCGAGTAACGAGGGTGTTTTTTGAGCGGTATGAAAAAAGTAGTTCTTAAAAAAGGGATTGACCTTCCTTTGAGCGGAGCTCCCGAGCAGAAGATTTACGAGTCGGGAAGCGTGAGCAGATATGCCGTCACAGGAGACGACCATATCGGTCTCAAACCCGCGATGAATGTTCAGGAAGGGGATTCGGTGAAATCGGGCGATCTGCTTTTCACTGATAAAAAAAATAAGGGCGTCAAATTTGTTTCACCTTTTTCCGGCAGGGTTCTCGCGGTCAACAGAGGCGAGAAACGCAGATTCATCTCCCTCGAGATAGAGATTGACGGCAGGGAAGGGGCTGATTTCAGAACATTCGGCGACCCGAAGAAAATCGATGCAGAAACTCTCCGCACGGCAATAAATGATGCCGGTCTCTGGACATCCTTCATAAGCCGTCCATTCGGGAAAACTCCCGCTGCGGACGCATCAGCGGACTATATCTTTGTAACCGCCGCGGATACCCGTCCCCTTGCCGCTGATGTGAAAACGGCGATCGCAGACAGGGAAGAATATTTTGCGGCAGGCGTCTCCGCTCTTGAGAAGCTGGCAGGCAAGAAACTTTATGTCTGTGTGGGTTCTGTGGACTCGGTTCCTGTTGTTGAGGGTGCAAAAACCGAATATGTCTGTTTTCAGGGGCCGCACCCTTCAGGCCTTGCGGGAACCCATATACACTTCCTCGCCCCTGCTCACGCAGGAAACCGCACATGGGAGATAGGCTGGCAGGACACGGCGGCCATAGGCGAACTTCTGCTTACAGGGAAAATACCTGTTCAGACGGTTATCTCACTCTGCGGAACAGGCGCTGTGAAGCCGAGGCTGATCAGAACCGTGCGCGGCGCATGGCTCGGCGATCTTCTTAAAAATGAAATCAGCGCGGAGGATGTCCGTGTGATAAGCGGAAGCGCACTCCACGGACGCAAGGCGGCTGCTCCTGCGGATTACCTTCACAGATACATAAATCAGGTTACCCTCATTCCCGAGGGGAGGGACAGACGTTTCATGGGCTGGGCAGGGCCGGGAACGGACATGCACTCCGTGAAGCGCTCGTTTCTCACAGGTTTCGGCATGGGCAGACCTGTTTTCAACACTAACCTGAACGGCGGCAAACGCCCCATTGTTCCCGTTGGGAGCTACGAGGACGTGATGCCTCTGGACATTCTGCCCACTTATCTTCTTCGGGCTGTTTCTGTCGGGGATTTCGAAACAGCGGAGAAGCTCGGCTGTCTTGAGCTTCTGGAGGAGGATTTATCCCTGTGTACTTACGCCTGCCCCGGCAAGCAGGACTATGCGCCTATGCTCAGGCAGGTGCTTGATTTGTTGGAGAGGGAAGGCTGATGAAAGGACTGCTTAATTTTCTGGAAAAATACGAGCATCACTTCAAAAAGGGCGGAAAGCTGGAAAAATGGTATCCGGTTTTTGAAATGACCGATTCTTTCCTTTACACCTCTCCGGAGGTGACCAAAGGATACACACATATAAGAGACGGGCTTGATCTCAAAAGGATAATGACCACCGTGGTTCTTGCACTTATCCCGTGCATTCTCATGGCGTTTTACAATACGGGGCTTCATGCCAACTATGCGGCGGAGGCGGGCACTCTCTCTGAAGGGTGGCGGCTTGGCGTAATGGCGGCGGCAGGCGGGGCGGACAGTTCGTCCGTCGGTTCATGCTTCCTTCACGGCGCGCTTTACTTTCTGCCAGTCTATATCGTCACCCTTGCGGTGGGCGGGTTCTGGGAACTGCTTTTTGCAGTGGTGAGAAAGCATGAAATAGGCGAGGCGTTCCTTGTCACATCCCTTCTTTTCCCGCTGATTCTTCCTCCGACTATCCCTCTCTGGCAGGCGGGAGTGGCTATTTCCATCGGTCTTGTCATGGGCAAGGAGGTCTTCGGCGGAACGGGGCGTAACTTTGTCAACCCAGCGCTGATTTCAAGGGCTGTTCTCTTCTTCTCCTACCCTGCGGCAATGACCGGCGACAGGATATGGATTCCGGCGGATACCGTGACATATGCGACTCCCCTCGGGTCCATGGCTCTTGGCAATGATTCAGGCTTAACATGGATGGACGCTTTTCTCGGCTTCATGCCCGGGTCAATGGGTGAAACATCAGCTCTGGCGTGTCTGTTCGGTGCGGCAGTGCTTATCGCCACAGGCATAGGCTCATGGCGGATAATGCTTTCAAGCGTCATCGGACTTGTTTCCCTTGTGATGGTTTTTAACGGAATAGGGAGTGAAACGAACCCAATGATGAACCTCAGCCCCGAGTGGCATCTTGTTCTCGGCGGATATGCGTTCGCTACGGTTTTCATGGCAACAGACCCCGTTTCCGCTTCAATGACGAGGACAGGCATGTATGTTTACGGATTTTTAATCGGAGCTATGACGGCGCTCATAAGGGTAGTCAACCCCGCATTTCCTGAAGGGGCAATGCTTGCGGTGCTTTTCGGGAATGTTTTTGCCCCGGTCATAGACCAGTATGTGATAAAAGCGAATATAAGAAGGAGGGGGCGCAGATATGCCGGATGTTAATTCCCGAAAATTTACATTTATAGTCTCTCTCGTCCTTTCCGTTGTCTGCTCGGTTCTGGTTTCGGCGGCGGCTGTTTCGCTCAAGCCGATTCAGGACAAAAACCGTGAGCTCGACAGGCAGAAGAACGTTCTCGCCTCTGCGGGGCTTCTGGGTGAAGGTTCTGATATAGAAGAGACATTCAGGAGCATTTCCGTTCTGGCTGTTGATGTCCGTGACGGAAGTTTTGAGAAAAAACCGGGATTTGACGCGGTTTTCTTCAAGGATTTCAAGGCAATGAGCACTTCAAACTCGACATCGGTACGGCTGACAAAAGAGCAGGACACAGCGGGCATAGCAAGCATATCCGCAATGCAGCCCGTTTATATCGTCATGAAGGACGGCAAGCCTGATAAAATAATTCTCCATGTTTACGGCAGCGGCCTTTGGTCCACAATGTACGGCTTTCTGGCTCTGGAGGGTGACGGAAGAACCGTTGCGGGGCTTACCTTCTATGACCAGAAGGAAACTCCCGGTCTCGGCGGGGAGATTGACAATCCCAACTGGAAAGCGCAGTGGGCCGGAAAACAGGTTTACGGTGATGACGGCTCCCTGAAACTCGGTGTGGGCAGCGGGAAGATTGACCCTGCCTCTGCGGACGGGGCGCATCTTGTTGACTCCATATCCGGCGCATCCCTCACCAGCAGAGGGGTAAACGAGCTTGTGCGTTTCTGGCTCGGCGAAAACGGCTACGGCAGATTTCTCTCAAAAATAGAAGAGGAGGGGTTCAATGGCTGACGGCACAATGAAAGTATTCACTGACCCCGTTTTCAGGAACAATCCCATCGCCGTGCAGGTTCTGGGCATCTGCTCCGCACTGGCGGTTACCTCGAATCTGAAAACAACACTTGTCATGGCGCTTGCGGTTACTGTGGTTCTGGGGCTCTCAAACCTCTCCCTGAGCATAATAAGAAACTACATCCCCTCAAGCATAAGGATAATAGTGGAAATGACGATTATCGCCTCACTTGTTATCATAGCGGATCAGTTTATAAAGGCTTTTTTCTTCGACATAAGCAAACAGCTCTCCGTTTTTGTGGGGCTTATCATAACCAACTGCATCATAATGGGCAGGGCGGAGGCTTACGCAATCAAAAACCCCCCTTTTTCCAGTCTGCTTGACGGATTGGGCAACGGAGCGGGCTACGGTCTTGTGCTTATCGCCGTGGGCACCGTGCGTGAGCTCATCGGCGCAGGCAAGCTTCTGGGCTTTCAGGTGCTTCCCCTCGCAACGGAGGGAGGGTGGTACACGCCGAACGGACTGTTCCTTCTGGCTCCCAGCGCCTTTTTCCTCATAGGGCTTATTATATGGGGTGTTCAGCTTATAATATCCAAGGGGGCTAAGGCATGACAGAGATCTACTTGAGCCTTCTGGTTAAATCAATATTTGTGGAAAACATGGCGCTTGCCTTCTTTCTGGGCATGTGCACTTTCCTTGCGGTTTCAAAACAGGTGGAAACGGCGACAGGGCTTGGTATCGCCGTTATAGCCGTGCAGACCATCACCGTTCCGGTGAATAACCTTATTTACCAGTATATCCTCAAGGACGGCGCACTGGCGTGGGCAGGGCTTGATAATGTTGACCTCACGTTCATCGGCCTCGTGACCTACATAGGCGTAATAGCCGCCATAGTTCAGGTGCTTGAGATGGGGCTGGACAGGTTCGTGCCCAAGCTCTACAACGCTCTGGGTATTTTCCTGCCGCTCATAACGGTTAACTGCGCCATCCTCGGCGGCACGCTGTTCATGGTGCAGAGGGACTACACCTTCGGAGAGAGCGTGGTTTACGGTTTCGGCTCCGGAGCGGGCTGGGCTCTCGCCATCATCGCAATGGCCGGAATCAGGGAAAAGATGAAGTATGCCGATGTCCCCAAAGGACTGGATAATCTGGGCATTGTGTTTGTAATAGCGGGGATCATGGCGATTTCGTTCATGCTCTTCTCCGGCATACAGCTTTAAGGGGGCAAACGTGATAGAGATAGTTTTAGGCGTTGCCCTTTTTACGGCAATAATCCTTTTTCTGGCGGGGTTTATCCTCACCGCAAAGCAGTGGCTTGTGCCCGCCGGAAATGTCCGCATTGTCATCAACGGCAGTGAGGACAAGGCTCTCAGTGTGCAGAGGGGCGGAAAGCTTCTGAGCGTTCTGGCGGATGAGAAGATATTTGTTTCCTCCGCCTGCGGAGGCGGCGGTTCCTGCGGCCAGTGCAAAGTTGTGGTTCATCAGGGCGGGGGCGAAATTCTCCCCACGGAAAAGAGCCATATCAACAGAAAGATGGAAAGAGAAGGCTACAGGCTTTCCTGCCAGCTTACCGTTAAGGATGATCTGAGCATCGAGGTTCCGGCGGAGGTCTTCAGCGCCCGTCAGTGGGAATGCGAGCTTGTTTCAAACAGAAACGTGGCAACTTTCATAAAAGAGATAGTCCTGAAGCTTCCCGAAGGGGAGGACGTGAACTTCCGCGCGGGCGGCTATATTCAGGTTATGGTTCCTCCACATCAGACAGATTTTACGCAGATAGACGTCGGTGAGAAATATCACGGCACATGGGAGAAATTCGGCATGTATCAATATAAGTCCGTGGTGGATGAACCTGTGGTGCGTGCTTATTCCATGGCGAACTATCCGGAGGAGAAAGGGGTCATCAAGCTCAATGTGCGCATAGCCACCCCGCCTCCTAAAAGTGTGGATATCCCCCCCGGAAAAGGCTCCACATATCTGCATACGAGGAAGCTTGGGGATAAGATAACAATAACGGGCCCCTTCGGCGAGTTCCACGCCACAGACAACGACACCGAGATGATTTTTCTCGGCGGCGGCGCAGGCATGGCTCCCCTTCGCTCAATAATATTCGATGAGCTCAAAAGAAAGGGAACTAAGCGCAAAATATCATACTGGTACGGAGCGAGAAGCGTTGCGGAGCTTTTTTATGATGAAGACTTCAAACAGCTTGAGAAAGAGTTTGAGAATTTCAGCTGGAATGTGGTGATGAGTGAGCCCCTTCCGGAGGATAACTGGACGGGCTACAAGGGCTTTGTGCACTGCATAGCCTATGACGCTTACCTCAAAAACCATCCTGCTCCGGAGGACTGCGAATATTATCTCTGCGGGCCTCCTGTTATGATAGATGCCGTGCTTGACCTTCTTGATAAGCTCGGAGTCGAACCGGAGAACATATATTTTGATGATTTCGGCGGGTAGATTATAATGAAAATGTTTGCCGCCGCTTTTGCGGCGGCTTTGATAGCTTTTGCGGTGTTTTTTCTCTCCGTGCTGAGCGCGAAGAGGAGAAACTCCTCATGCGGCTGCGGAAAGGGCGCTGAATGCTGCGCCTCTTCCGGCGGACGCACCGATAAGAGTGAGTGTGAAGGCGGTCATGGAAACTGCGGCGGACACTGATCAGTTGCTGTTCAGCTTATCCAGACACTGCTCCAGAAGCTCAAACAGCCTTTTCTTCAGGATCGGCTTAATCAGAGAAAAGTCGGCTCCCTTGGCGTTTTCCGCCTGATCCTCAAATGCCGTGATGATTATCACAGGCGTTTCGGTATCTGTTTTTCTGATTGCTGAAATCATCTGAAGCCCGTTCATTACGGGCATGTCAAGGTCGGTGATGATTATGTCCGGCTTCATCTCAGCATGGATTTTAAGCCCGTCCTCGCCGTTTACCGCGAGCCGGAACTCTTTCACGTGCTTTGACAGTATTTTCTCGATGGACTTCTGCATGAGCAGTTCATCCTCAACAAAAAGAAGCCTGATGTCTTTCAGATTCCTCATAAAGCGCTCCCCTCGTAAAACTTTTCAAGCATTATCGTGAACTCAGCACCTTTGTCAGTGTTTCTCACACTGATTCTGCCCTTCATTTTCCCTTCAATAATGGTTCTGCACATATACAGCCCTATGCCCGAGCCTGAGCCTTTTGTTGTGAAATAGGGCTCAAAAAGCCTGTTCATAGCTTCTTCCGGTATTCCTCCTCCGTTATCGGAGAAGGTTATTTTAACCTGCAGTTCGCTTGATTCTATTTTTATGTTTATTATGCCCGCTTCTGAGTTTTTGAGTGTTTTGAGGTTTCTTCTTTCTGCTATGGCGTCTTTTGAGTTAGCAATAAGGTTCAGTATAACCTGTTTGAATTCGTTGGGATAGCCGAATACTTCAGAACCGTGGGTTTCTGTTCCGGTATTGTCTATGTAAACGGCAATATAGTTAACCTTGAGCTGAGGCAGCATGAGGTTTACAATATCCGAAACCGCAGTGGATATGTCAAAGGTCTGCATACTTCTGGCAGGCTTGAAGAAGTTTCGGAAATCATCAATGGTGGCGGCCATGAAGTTAACCTGCTTCAGTATCCCGCCTACATGCTCGTTCACCGCTTCAAGGGTCAGTTCCTTATAGTCATAGTCGTCCTTGAAGCACTGCGCAATAAGGGCAATGGCGTTCAGCGGCTGTTTCCATTGATGGGCAATGGCGCCGATCATTTCGCCCATGGCGGCCATTTTGGACTGCTGAACAAGCATCCGTTCCTGCTCTCTCTGCTTCTGCTGAAGCCTGTTCTTTTCGCTTATGTCAAGATGGGTGGATATGAGGTACCGCTTTCCGTCATACATTGTCACCCATTTTGTGGTCATGAGCACATCCATGACTGTTTCATCAACACGCTTTATTTTCCACTCGGAGGCTATGCGCTTCACATGACCGTCACGGTATTTTATGAACAGCCGCCGCATATCCTCCCGCAGGGTTTCGTGAAGCACTGTTTCGAACGAGGAGTTTATTACGGCGTGTTCTTTCAGCCTGTACATTTCGCAGAAGCGGCCGTTAACCCTGACATAGCGGCCTTTGTCATCCACCATGGCAATGCCTATGCTTGCCATGTTGAATATAACGGACAGCATCTCTTCATTCGCGGCCAGTTTGCGGTAGCTTTCGAAAAGCTCTCTGCTTCTGCGGTTTATTTTTTCTTCCAGTGATATGTTTGTGTCTTCCAGAAGCTTTTTCTGGTTTTCAAGCTCTGTTATGTCGGTGAAGGAAACTATGTAGTAGTATTTTTCGCCGGGGAAGGGCTGGATATCCACCATGAAAAAGCGGACTGAGCCTGTTTTGGGATCTTTTATGGCGACTTTTGTGTCGCCGGAGGAGGCTTTGTTGCGGAGAACTTTTTTCAGCCAGTGCCCCCGTCTGTTTTCAGTGAGATAACCGTTCAGGGGAACAAACATGTCGCATATGCAGCCGTTTGTGTCTTTAAAGTCCGCAAGCGATTCATACCCGAAAAAATTCAGCATGTTTTTGTTGCAGTTGCGCATCTCTGTTCCGTTGGTGACCACAACCATGCTGTTTACGAAATCAAGCATGTTCTGAAGCTGTTCCCTGCTGGTGATAAGCTCTTCCCGAAGGTTTTTCTCCGTGGTTATATCTCTGATGACAAAGAGAAGGCGGGGTTTCTCACTGCCTGTTCCGGATATGAATGAGACAGATGTGTGACCCCAGAAAAAACCGTTTTTAGTCATGTAGAGATTTTCAGTCCGGAGCCCTTCCGGAAGTTCGCCTTTGGTGAGCTTTTTAAGCTCGTCCGGCAGAATTATTCTGCGTCCGAAAGCAAGGGAGTTGATATTCTGCCTGGAGAGCTGTTCCTTCTCCATATCGAACATGCGGACAGCGGCAGGGTTAAAGAAAGTTATGTTATTTTTTGAGATCCGTAATGATTACAGCATCCGAACTCTGCTC
>JBFWJG010000034.1:0-29041 GCA_050253335.1 Deferribacterales bacterium
TTCCGCACACAATGAATACAGCTCGGAAGCCTTTCTGTTGAAACCCAGAACAGTTCCCTCACTGTCAAGCAGAAAAAGCGGTTTTTCGGAGATATCCGCAATCAACCTAAAGCTTTTCATAGCCCGCCTTCGGGAATAATCATATTGATTTTTCACGAAAACACAATACACGTAAATCACATAAGGTTAAAATCATCATATATAGTGACCCGAAAAATGTAAACAGATGTTTAACCTTGATCTATATTTTGCCGTTCTATATATTATTTTGAACCGCAAATACATAGCACGGAATGCTTCATGGGCTACATTTATTTCAGGCTGAAAGAGTTCAGAACCGCGCTGCTCCTCGCAGCAATTCTTTTAGGCGGTGTATCCGCCGCTTACATAACAAAACAGAACCACACCAGGATGGCGGATGCAAACCTGAGGGCTGAACTGACAAGCAGACTGGGCTATGTGCGGGCAAGGGCGGAAAGCGTTGTCACCTCTGATCTGCTGCTGGTACACGGTGTCGCCGCATATATAGCCTCAAACCCCGGACTCACTCAGGAGGAGTTCTCCCTCTTCGCTTCAGAGATACTGAAGCAGCCTAATAATCTGGTCAACATAACCGCATCGCCGGACTATGTAATCAGATTTGTCCACCCACTTAAAACAAACGAACGCCTTCTCGGGATAGATTACAGAAACCTGCCCGACCAGTGGGAAAAAGCTCAGGAGGTCCGCAGAGCGAAAAGCCTCGTGGTGGCAGGCCCCATTGAGCTAATTCAGGGCGGTCAGGGGCTTCTGGGCAGGGCACCTGTATTTGTTGCCGGAAAAGGGGAGGAACGTTTCTGGGGGATGGTTTCATCAGTAATTTCCGTTAACAGGGTTATCGCACAGATTCTGGATGAATCAGAGAAGCTTTCCCTCCGCATCGCCCTCAGGGGAGTGGACGGCAAAGGAGCGCAGGGGGATATCTTTTACGGCGATTATGACCTCTTCACTGCGAAAAACAGCATAAAAATGGACATCAAGCTCCCCAACGGCGCATGGCAGCTCGCAGCAGTTTCCTCGGAACCGCCAAAAACCATCGGAATCCTGTCCGATCCGCTGAGCAGCGCGATACTGGTCTTCACTTTTTTCATATTTATCTTCACCTACTACAAAATAAAAAAAGACATCGCCCTCATGAGTCTGAAAAACGCTCTGGCGTTCTCACAGTCCATGGCGCACACAGGCAACTTTGACTGGGATCTCCGCTCCGGAAGGATCAGCGGCTCGGATGAAACCTTTAATATTCTGGAAACGGAAAAAAACGCTTCTCTGAGCCTTCAGGAGTTCATCGCCCTTGCACATCCGGATGACAGAAACGAGATAGAGAACATAGTGCTCATGAAGAAATCCTCCGAGGGTGCGCTGATTGAGCACTCCTTCCGTATAATACCTAAAAAGGGCGTGTTGAAATACATAAGCATGAGAGCGCGGTACACAGAAGATGAGGGGTTCAGAAGAGTAAACGGCGCCATAACAGACATAACCCCGTTCAAGGAAATTGAGATCTCCCTTCAGAAAAGCGAAGCCCGTTTCAGGGACTTTGCCCACAGCTCTTCCGACTGGATATGGGAAACAGACACAAAAGGCAGGTTCATGTTCGCATCGGAAGGGATAACAAGAATCCTCGGCTACACCCCCGAGGAGGTAATCGGGAAAACGCCTTTTGATCTCATGCTGCCGGAGGAAGCGGAAAAACTCAGCCGCCTCTTCAGAGAAAAGTCAAACGCCCGTCTGCCCATTAAAGATCTGGAAAACTGGAACCTTACCAAAAAAGGCGGGGCGGTCTGCCTGCTCACAAACGGGGTTCCGTTCAATGACGATGCGGGCAGGCACGCAGGCTACAGAGGCGTGGACAAGGACATAACAGAAAGAAAACTCGCAGAGAGAGAACTTCAGAAATATATAGAGATAGTTGATGACAACGTGATTATCTCCCAGACCGACCTTAACGGTACAATAACCTATGTCAGCAAGGCATTATGCCGAATTTCCGGTTATTCTCCGGAAGAGCTTCTCGGCAAGAACCACAACAAGGTGAGGCATCCGGACAATCCGCCGGAGCTTTTCAAGGACATGTGGGAAAAGCTCGAAAAAAACGAACCTTGGCACGGCGAGATAAAAAACCTCCGCAGCAACGGCTCATACTACTGGGTTTCCACATCAATCTACCCTGTTTACGACCTCAAGGGGATCAAGCAGGGATACATGGCTGTGAGGCAGGACATAACAGACAGGAAACGCATCGAGGAGATCTCTGTCAGGGACAGGCTTACCGGAGTATTCAACAGGATTAAGCTGGACGAGATACTGGACCGTGAGATGAAAACAGCGCTCCGATACGGAACGGTCTTTGCGGCGGTTATCTTTGACATAGACCGCTTTAAGTCCATAAACGACCGCTTCGGCCACCTTGTCGGGGATTCGGTGCTCAGGGAGCTTGCCTGCCTTGTTCAAGGCAGCATAAGAGCCGCTGATATCTTCGGGCGCTGGGGCGGAGAGGAGTTTCTCATAATCTGCACCGCCACGGACAAGGAAAATGCGGCGATTCTGGCTGAAAACCTCAGAAAAATTGTGGAAAGCAAAAACTTTGAATCCGTCGGAACTGTCACATGCAGCTTCGGCGTAGCCGACTCTTTCGGGGAGGAATCCTTCGAATCAGTTCTCAAAAAAGCGGACAAGGCTCTCTATTCCGCCAAGGAGGGCGGCAGAAACAGAGTCGTCACTGACGGCCGTGAGGCTTCAGATGTGTAAATCCGGTTCCGCCCCACGCCTGCTGAGCTGTGCCTATAACAAGGAAAGCCTTAGGATCGATCGCAGCCACGAGAAACTTCAGGTCTGAAACCTGCGAGCGCCTCACCGTGCAGTAAAGCATGGTGCGCTCCGTGTCCGAGTAAGCGCCCGTCATCTGCCACATGCTCACGCCCCGCTGAAGCTCCGCCATAAGGGTACGGCTCATCACTTTGGGGTTGTCTGTGATTATCCAAGCTATCCTAACCTGACTTACCCCCTCAAGCACAAAGTCCGAAGCCATGCCGCCGAGCAGAAGAGTAACCAGAGCAAGCATCGCCTTTTCCCAGCTGAAAACAAATCCGGCAAGAACAATAACAATCATGTCCGTATAAAGATAAGATTGGCTGAGAGGAAAGCCCATGCGTTTCTGGAGGATTCTGGCGGGGATGCTTGTCCCGCCCATGCTCCCTCCGGCACGGTAAATTATTCCCGCGCCGAGCCCCACTGAAACACCCGCGTATATGCAGTTGAGAAGCAGATCCTGAGAAATGGGAAAAACCTTCATGTAAACGGGCAGAATGCGCACAAAAATATCCGATGCGGCGGAAAAGGTGATTACGGAGTTTATGGTTGAAAAGATGAATTTAAGCCCGCCAAGCTGATAATACCCCACAACAAGCAGAGGAATGTTAAAAAGAAAATAAAGCATTCCCACCGTGAGTCCGGTGTATTCGTTTATAATGATCGCAAGCCCGCTCACCCCTCCGGCGGCTATCTGAAAAGGAACCTGAAACACCACATAGCCGAAAGCGGCAAGCACGCTGCCCAGAATTATCAGAAACTGATTGTAGGCAAACCTTAAAACTAAACTTTTCTTGGGAACCACATAACGCTGCGCCCCCTTGAGCTGACTCTGCTGCATACTGCTCCCTTGCGGAAAAATAGTTAATATATGAAACAATGCCACTAATACCCCCTATACACAATTATTGCAAGCCAAAGAGGAGAATCCCTCCGGGGGCAGATCCGTATATTTCGTTTTTTCAGCCGTCAGTCAGGTGTTTTTCCCGCCTGTTTTAAGATTTTCCGCCGATTTCGATGGACACGCACACTGCCGTTCTGTATGATTTATTAAAAAATTATCTCAGGAGTTGCAGAAGCACCTGTATGCTAACCCTTTTCGTTTACATTTTCATTGCCCTCGGGCTCTCCTTCATCTGCTCCGTCATGGAAGCTGTTCTTTTAAGCATGACCCCGGTTTACGCTATCCAGCTTGAACAGAAAAACCCGAAAGCCGGCAAAATATACACCGAGCTGAAAAAAGACATTGAAAACCCTCTGGCCGCAATCCTCAGCCTCAACACAATAGCCCACACCATAGGCGCCGCCGGCGCGGGCGCACAGGCGACCAAACTCTTCGGCGATGCCTATCTGGGCGTAATCTCCGTAATACTGACCCTGCTTATCCTTATTCTCTCCGAGATTCTGCCCAAGACCCTCGGCGCGGTTTTCTGGAAGCAGACAGCGGTTCCTATGCTTCCCTTGCTGAGGTTCACCATGTTCAGCATGAAGCCTCTGGTTGTGCTCTCAAAGCTGATGACAAAAATCCTGCCCAAAAGCAAGGAATCCGGAGTAATCAACCATGACGAGTTCCTTATCCTCACCCAGCAGGGGATAAAAGGCGGCGTTTTCAGCGAGCAGGAATCACTAATCCTCACAAACCTTTTCATGCTGAGAAAGCTCACGGTGAAGCATATAATGACCCCCAGAACAGTTATGTTCGCCCTCAGGGAGGACACAACTGTCGGGGAGGTTCTCACGAGACATCCGGAAATGATCTTTTCACGAATCCCCATTTATAAAAGCAACCTTGACGACATAACAGGCTTCGTGCTCAGAAGCGATATCCTGCTTTATGCCGTCAGGGATATGAAAAGCACCCCTCTCTCAGAGTTCAGACGCCCCATAAGCGCTGTGCCGGAATCAATATCCATCAGCAGGCACTTCACAGGGCTCATAAAGGACAGGGCGCACATATCCCTCGTCATTGACGAATACGGAGGCGCGGCGGGCATAGTGACCCTTGAGGATGTCATCGAAACCCTCATCGGAATCGAGATAGTCGATGAACACGACAAAGTGAAGGACCTCCAGAACCTTGCCAGACAGCAGTGGAGCAACCGAATCCGCAAAATGGGGCTGAACCCCGCCGACTATGACTTTGACAGATAGTCTCTTCAGGGGCAGTCCCTGCCCTTTTTGCATGTAAATCTTTGTAAGCTTCGTAACATTTCCATTGCCTTAAACTCTCCGACGGATATAATGACTATATAGTCACACAAATGACCAATGGGTCAATAAACCGGAGTTCGTCATGCACAGAATAGACAGACGGCAAATTGTTAATAAACTGATTAAAGACACTGTCTACGACAGCGTTATGGAGATACTGCACGAATCCGGCAGCGAAAAGCTGACGATGGAGGAGGTTGCGGCAAAAGCCGGTGTTTCCAAGGGCACGCTCTACAACTACTTCAAAAACAAGGAAGACCTCATGGACTTTGTGGAACAGCAGACCATAGAGCCTGTTATAGAAGGACTCAGGGAGATACGATCCGCCAAAAAAAGCGCGCCGGAAAAACTGAAGGACACCGCAAGGTTTGTCTTTGAAATATACAGAACGCGCAAAGATTATGTCAAATATCAGAAAGAGATCACAACCTATAAGCACAACGCCGAGATTTCACGCCGAATAGGCGAGGAACACTTCAGCTCCATATGGGCACAGGGCACCCTTGAAGGTGATTTCAAAAGAATAGACCATGTGGTTTTCCGCGCCGTGACAGGCGGAGCACTGGCCGCCATTATGGACACATGGGTCTTTGACGATGCGGACTGCCCCGATATAGAAAAAACAATTCAGGAACTGCTGAAAGTTTTCACCGAAGGCTTCATCGAAAATAAATAAAATATAAATAAACTTTTTCAACTATCAGTTATCATATAACTACGGGCTCAAAAGCTCCTTTCAATAATCGGCCCGCAGGAGGTTTATGACCAGTTTTCCTTCTGCGGGCGTTGAATCCTCATACGCAGCAACCTCCCTTCCTTTTCGAACAAACAACGATCTTTTTTTCTGATACGGACGATCATTTTCACTTTTTTGGTGGTAGGCTTTAATAACGGAACGGATGCCGGACGGACTTTCCGGACACCCTGTTCCCAAATACTTCGGGAGAAAAAGATGAAAAAGCTTATTCCTTTTTTCACTCTGTTATTAATGATTCCATCCTTATTATCCGCCGCGGACTCCCCCTTCACCCCTAAGCTGCCTTTTAAAAACGCAGTGATAACCTATGATGTTACCGGAACGGAAGCAGGAAGCGAAGTCCTCTATATCAGAGACAGCGGAGCCTACGAGGCAAAGCACCGCAGAACGGCCATGAAAATGTTCGGAATTACAAAAAAAAGCGAAACAATCGACATAACAACGCCGGAATGGGTCTACAGCATCAATGTCACCGAGAAGGAAGGCACAAAGAACGTCAACCCTCTCATATACATGACAGAGGAATACAATAAGCTTTCCAAAAGCGACCAGAAAAAAGTAATCAAAAACGCGGAGAAGTTCGGCACTGCCTATCTCAGAAACTTTAACGGAGAGGTGGTGAAAAACGCGGAAACAATCATGGGATACAAGTGCGACCTTGTGACCATGGCGGGAATGAAGGTTTACTCCATTAGCGGAACAGGGATAACCCTTAAATCATCCTCGGACATGATGGGGATAAAAATGGAGCAGACCGCCAGAGCAATCGAAAAGATAGCCCCTCCCGGCAAAGTCTTCGAGGTTCCGGCGGGAATTAAGATAACCCATGACCCAAGGGCGGATGAAGTCGCCCGCGAGTTCGCCAGAACGACTGTCAAAAGCCTTGCGGAGGGTAAAGACCCCGTACAGGCAAACACTCAGGACGCTATGCGCAAAGCCGCTGAGGAAAACGGAGAGGAGATGCCCTCGGAAGAGGAGATGAAGCAGATGATGAAAATGTTCGGCGGACAAAAATAAAGTATATGCCCGGGGCTCATGGGAGCCCCGTTTTAAGCAAACTGGTTTTTTCTGTCAATAAACACGTTTTTTATATATATTATCAGGCACTAAGCGGGAGAATTGATTCCCGAAGCTTTCCGGAGGCCGAACATAGCAATAAAAATAAAAAAACATAAAAAAATAGCCATGCTTCACGGGTTTTTTCGGGGAAAAATGACAGAAACCGTTCAAACATATTTACAGCACACCCGCCCCATAGAAAACAATTCATCATTTTTATTAAATCTGACTTTTTTCTGAAACTTTTTAAGCCCATGCCGGATAAGCGTTTTCGAAGGTTTTGCATATAATTTTATTGACACTCTCCGCTTTTTTTCGTAAATAGACCTGTTTTTACCATTTTAAGGAGGCCTTAGGTTAGATGTGGCGAAATCCTGAGCTGATCAAGAACTGGACTATTTCAAATGCCGAGGAACTGTACGGCATAAACAAATGGGGTGCGGACTACTTCTCCATTAACAAAAAAGGTCATGTGGTTGTAACCCCCTTCGGCAAGGACAACGGGCCGCAGATAAGCCTGCATGAGGTAGTGAAAGAGGTCGAGGACAGGGGTCTGGCTATGCCTGTCATCCTCCGCATTGAAAATATTCTCGGTTCGCAGATCAAGCTTCTGCACAACACTTTCAGGGATGTTATAAAAGCCACGGGCTATAAAAACGAATACAAAGGGGTTTTTCCCATCAAGGTGAACCAGCAGGAGCAGGTGATTGAAGCCATCGCCGAATTCGGCAAAGATTTCAACCACGGCCTTGAGGCGGGCAGCAAGCCTGAGCTCATCGCCGCCATTTCCATGCTCCAGAACAGAGACGCATGTCTTATCTGCAACGGCTACAAGGATGAGGAGTTCATAGACCTCGGCCTGTATGCCGTGAAAATGGGTTTTAAATGTTTCTTCGTTATAGAAGTTCCCGGAGAGCTCGAACTGATCCTCGAAAGAGCCAAAAAGCTCAAGGTTCGCCCTTATCTCGGCGTGCGCATAAAACTCTCCACACACGCGGAAGGCCAGTGGAGCGAATCCAGCGGGGACGCAAGCGTTTTCGGGCTGAACATCAGTCAGGTCATAGATGTTATAGACAGGCTCAAGCAGTCCGACATGCTGGACTGCCTCCAGCTCCTCCACTATCACATCGGCTCCCAGATCCCCAACATCCGAGACATACGCGCGGGCGCGTTTGAGGCATGCCGAATATATCAGGAGCTGGTCAACGAAGGCGCGAAGATGGGTTATATCGACTTCGGCGGGGGTCTCGCCGTTGATTATGACGGCTCAAACACAAACTACCACTCAAGCCGCAACTACTCCGTTGAGGAATACTGCTACGACATAGTGGAATCCATCATAGCTGTGCTGGACAAGCAGAACATCCCCCACCCTGTGATCATCACCGAATCCGGCAGGGTGACAGTGGCCTACTACTCCGTTCTGCTGTTTAACGTACTGGATGTGTCATCCTTCCACCCCAGCCCTCTGCCTAAGGACATTAAGGAGAACCAGAGCGAGCTGATCCAGAACCTGCTCAGCACATACGACATGATCTCTCCCAAGGCGATACAGGAATGCTGCAACGATGCGCTGTACTACCGAAATCAGGCTCGCCAGCTTTTCAAGCACGGGCAGACAAACCTGCGTGACCGCGCACTGGCGGAGAACCTTGTGCGTCATATACTGATAAAAATCTCCAAGGTCGGCTCGGAGCTCAAGCATGTCCCGAAAGATGTGCAGGACATTGACCGCCTGCTTTACGATGTATATTACGGAAACTTCAGCCTGTTCCAGTCGCTGCCGGATGTCTGGGCGATAAACCAGATTTTCCCAGTTATGCCCATACACAGGCTTAACGAAGCACCGACGCATCCGGCAATTATCTCCGACATAACCTGCGACTGCGACGGAAAGATAGACAACTTCCCCGACTATTCGCACGATAAAAACGCGCTGATGCTCCACGAGCTCAAGGACGGCGAGGAATACTACCTCGGCGTGTTCCTTGTGGGTGCTTATCAGGAGACGCTGGGCGACCTGCACAACCTCTTCGGCGATACCAACGTGGCTACGATTCATGTGAACGATGACGGCAGCTATCAGGTCATTAAAGAACTGGAGGGTGATTCTGTCGCGGATGTGCTCTCATACGTTGAGTATGACGTGAAGGCTATTAAGAAAAGCCTCAAACAGCTTGCGGAGGACTCCATAAACAAAGGCTTCATAACCCCCAAGGAACGCAAGCAGATCCTCGAAGGCTTTGAAGAAGGCTTAAGAGGGTATACTTACTTTGAACGGGAATAACAGGCTGCGAAGCAAGTTAAAAGTTTCCCCGAAAAGTAACCAAAAAATAAAATATGAATAATAAGAAAATATAAGGAGTTTGCGAATGTCAAAAGTGCTCATAATCGGTGCGGGCGGCGTAGGAAATGTTGTTGTGAAGAAGTGTGCTCAGCATCCTGACGTTTTTAAGGAAATTTTTCTTGCCAGCAGGACTAAGGAAAAATGCGACGCCATAGCCGCAGAGGTTAAGAAGATGTACGGCGTTGATGTGAAAACCTATGCCGTGGACGCTGATATTGTCAGCGACATAGTGCGTGTCATCAACGACTGCAAGCCTGAGCTTGTGCTTAACGTTGCCCTCCCCTATCAGGATCTGGCTATCATGGACGCGTGCCTTGAGACAGGGGTGAACTACCTTGACACGGCAAATTACGAGCCTAAGGACGAAGCGAAGTTCGAATACTCATGGCAGTGGGCATATCAGGACAAGTTCAAAGAGAAAGGACTCATGGCTGTTCTCGGCTGCGGGTTTGACCCCGGTGTGACAAACATCTTCTGCGCCTATGCCCAGAAGCACCTGTACGACAGCATCCGGACAATAGACATTCTCGACTGCAACGCCGGTGACCACGGACACCCGTTTGCCACCAACTTCAACCCTGAGATAAACATCCGCGAGGTGACTCAGGTTGTGCGCCACTGGAAGGACGGAGAATGGATCGAAACTCCCGCGATACTTGACGACAGCTGCGTTCACTTTACCTTCGATTACCCTGAGGCAGGGCCGAAGGAGAGCTACCTTCTCTTCCATGAGGAGATGGAATCGCTGGTTAAGAACATAAAAGGGCTTGAGAGAATCCGCTTCTGGATGACATTCTCACAGAACTACATCACACACCTTAAAGTGCTTGAGAACGTAGGCATGACCCGCATAGACGAGGTGGATTTCAACGGCTGCAAGATAATCCCTCTGCAGTTCCTCAAGGCGCTTCTCCCCGATCCGGGCAGCCTCGGCACAAACTACAAGGGGCTTGCCGTTATCGGCTGCGTTTTTGACGGCGAAAAAGACGGCAAAAAAATAAAGAAATACATATACAACGTCTGCGATCACGCAGAAGCCTACAGAGAGGTTCAGGCGCAGGCTGTTTCATACACCACCGGCGTTCCCGCCATGATCGGCGCAATGATGATGCTGAAAGGCGTATGGAAGGACACAGGCGTTTTCAACGTGGAGCAGCTTGACCCCGACATGTTCATGGACGAGCTTAACAAATGCGGCCTGCCGTGGCAGGTTGTCGACTTTGAAGGTCAGCTTCCCGAATGAAAAATATCTACGCTCAGGCGCTGAAAGATTTTCCGAAGGAAATAACGGACAGGGCGGAAACGCCCTGCTACCTTATCAGCGAGGACGTTATCAGACGCAACTGCGAAACCCTCGACTCGGTGCAGAAACGCACAGGGGCAAAGATTATGCTCGCCCTCAAGGCCTTTGCCCTGCCGAAGGTGTTTCCCCTCATATCCTCATACCTGCACGGAGTGTGCGCCAGCGGGCCCATTGAGGCTCAGCTTGGGTCTGAGGAATTCAAAAGAGAGACGCATACCTACTCCCCCGCATTCACTGACGCTCAGATGGAGCGGACAATAAAATACTCCGACCACATAGTCTTCAACTCCGTGAGCCAGTGGCATCTGCACAGGGACAGGATAAAGAACAGCGGCAAACACATAGAGATCGGTCTGCGGGTTAACCCCGGCCATGCCGAGGTAGAGGTGGATTTATATAACCCCTGCCTCCCCGGTTCCCGCTTCGGCGTGAGCCCGCAGGATCTGGAAGGCGTTGACCTCACAGGGATAGACGGCCTGCACTTTCACGCCATGTGCGAACAGAATTCGGATGTTCTGGAAAGGGTGCTGGCATCCTTTGAAAAACGTTTCGCCCGCCTCATCCCGCAGATGAAATGGATAAACTTCGGCGGCGGACATCACATAACAAGGGATGACTACGACATTGAGCTTCTCTGCCGCCTGATCACAGATTTCAGGAAGAGATACAATAATATACAGGTTTATCTGGAGCCCGGTGAGGCTGTGGTGCTGAATGCGGGCGTGTTCATAACCTCGGTTCTGGACACCATATACAACGGGATGGACATAGCCGTGTGCGACTGCTCGGCGGAAACCCACATGCCCGATGTTCTGGCCATGCCGTACAGACCTAAGCTCATAGGCGAGCCTGAAAACGGAAAATACACCTACCGCCTCGGCGGAATATCATGCCTTTCGGGGGATTTCATAGGGGACTACCGCTTTGATGCGCCGCTGAAAAGGGGCGACAGGCTGGTTTTCACAGATATGGCTCTTTATTCCTTCGTGAAGAACACAAATTTCAACGGGGTGGAGCTCCCTTCAATCATCACATTCAGCCTTGAAAAGGGAACCTTTGAAGTAGTCCGAAAATTCGGTTACGAGGACTATAAGAACAGAATAAGCTGATAAAAAAGGGCTCCTTCAATCTGAAGAAGCCCTTCTGATTTTCTCTAAAAATCCATTGTCATCGAAAGCCAGTACGATCTGCCCGGCTCATTGTAGGTGTATGCGTTTGCCTTTTCCGCGCCTGCGGCTGTGGCGGAGGCGGAAGCGGAGTTCCCTTTGCGGTGAATCTGCTTATCGAAAATGTTGTTTACACCCGCTCTCATAGAGAGGTTTTCAAACACTTTGTACTGTGCGCTGAGCCCCACAAGGGCGTAAGGTTCGATCTCGTCCTTTTCGATCTCTCTTTCCGTTCTTATCTCTATGGAGGGAGTTTCCTGCTTTCCGTAGAAGGTGGCGTTAGCACCAAGAGAGAGTTTTTCTGTCGCTCTCCAGTCGATAAAAGTGTTCACGGTATATTCCGGGACTATGCTGAGAGGCTGGCCTGTTCTTTTCAGCTCTGACTCTATCATGTAGGTAACGTTGGTGTTAAAGTCCACATCTTTGCCGAGAGCGACAAACACGTTCCCCTCTACACCCTGAATAACCGCATCCCCTGCGTTTTCCCATTTGTAGACATCCCTGTTGCCGTTTACCGTGTCAACGGATGTTTTGCCTGCGAATACTTTATTGTCATAATCGTTATGGAAGTAGCTTGCGCTCGCCCTGAAAGAGTCCGAGTCATAAGCAAGACCGATTTCCTTGTTTATGCTTGTTTCAGGATCAAGATCCTCGTTCCCCTGAAGGTAGCATCCGCCGCCCAGTGAGCTGGCGCCGCCGTAGCACCCTGTCCCTCTGCTGTAAAGCAGGTAATTGGGGTTGCTCTGGTAAAGGTTCGGCGCTTTATAAGCCCTTGCGACGCCGCCTTTCACCGCCCAGTTGGAATTGATTTCGTAATATGCGTTAAGGCTGGGGCTTACGTTGCTGCCGAAGACTTCGTGCTCGTCAACACGCACACCGGGAGTCAGAGTCAGACCGCCGCCGAGGTATATGTTGTCCTCCAGATAAAAGGCAGCGTTATAAGCCTCGGTATCAGTTTTGCCCGCATCGAACCCTTCAAGGTCTATATTAAGCCATGACATGGCGGGCGAGTTCCTCAGCGAGCCTTTATCATCCAGGGATTCGTCACGGTATTCCGCACCGACGGTGAGTGTCTGGGCAAACCCGAAAAGATTAAGAGGAATGTCCGCCTTCACGGATGTGAGGAAACTGTCGTACTGAGATTCGGCCATGCCGGGCTCATAGGTCGGGGTATCTGTTATTTCGCCTTCCAGACCGCCGGCAAGCCCCTCGTTAAGGCGGGTGTTAACTGTGCGGTCGTAGCTGACATCCAGACGGGTTTTACCCCAGTTCCAGTCTCCTGTGTGGGTTGCGGCGATATTCCTGCGGCGTATTACGTTTGTTTCCTCGCCGTAGAGAGATTCGGTGTATGCGTTGCCGAAGTTCTGCATTGAGTCTCCGGCGTATATGTTGCCCTGACGGCTGTATCCGCCTGTGAGCTCAACAGACTGCTGTCTGTTTACATCCCAAGAAAGAAGAGCGTTAAGATCCCTGTTGCGGTAGCCTTCACGTCCGGCAACGTTTTCAGCGCCGCCGTAAACCGCTTCGCCTTCGTTAATGCTTTTTGCGTCCGCATCGCGGTAGTTCATGCCGCCGTATATGCGGAATGAAACCGAATCGCCCGCAGGCCCGCTGACCGATATATTTGTGCGGTAGGAGTCCCCTTCCTGAGCGTCCTCCTGAATATTGCCCATTACTGTCATGGAGCCGGAAAATTCTTTGTCCGCCTTTTTGGTGATTATATTCACCACACCGCCCATTGCGCCGGAGCCGTATCTGGCCGCCGCAGGCCCTCTGAGCACTTCCACACGCTCAACCATCTCCGCCGGAATCCAGTTTGAATCGCCTCTGGTGTCTCTTTCCTCCGTCCAGCCGTAGCGTACGGAGTTGCGTGACTGAACAGGGCGGCCGTCAATGAGTATCAGTGTGTTTTCGGGGCCCATGCCGCGCAGGTCTATCTGGCGGTTGTTCCCTCTGGAACCGGAGGCTGAGTTCCCTGTAAGGTTAACGCCAGGCTGGCGGCGTATAATTTCCGAAAGGTCGTTGATGGGAGGATTTTTTTCTATATCCTCCTTTGTGATGATTGACGAACCGAGTGACTGCTTAACCTGCTCCGCCGCTGTGCCTACCACTTCCACCGTGTCGAGGGTGATCGTCTCATCCGCCGCGTATGCGCCCGCAGCACCGAAAGTTACCGAGAGTGCGAGCCCGAGCGCAAAGATATGCCCAAAGCCGTATCTGCTTTTTTTCATGTTCTCCCCTTTTGTTTCGGAATTCAGAAGATTCTCACGGATATTATTTGAAAAGATGCCGGTGCCTGTTCAGTTTCCGCTCCAGTGCGGAAACATAAAACGGGTTCATCCCTTTGAAAAACTAAAAGGCGAAGACCCTGCACAAGCCACAAAAATACTAGCCTCCGGAAACTTCGATGTCAATAGATTTATTTTTCATATCAAACTTTATTAGTCAGTTGTAACGACCGCTGAAATGAAGCTGAAAACCTTGCTTTTTTTTGCGTTTCTCAAATCCTCACAGCTTGTAACATCCGGTATTAAACCTTATAATATGATTATGAAAACTTCAGAACGGGATGAAGAGACACTCACCGCCTGCGCCCTTTGCGGTTCGGTGACATCTTTCAGCAAAAACACTTACGGCAAGGTAACATGCCCCCGCTGCGGCAGCACTGTCAGAAAACAGCGGAGGAACGCTGCCGCCTATACGGCGGCGTTCAGCATATCCGCGTTCATGCTGTTCGTACCCGCTCTTCTTTACCCTGTGCTGGATATTTCAGTAAGCAGTCTCAGCAACTCCGCCACAGTTCCAGCGAGCATTAAGGCTCTTTATGATGAAGGGCTCGGCGCCGTGGGGCTTCTTGTGCTTCTGACCTCTGTGGTGATCCCCATGAGTTTCCTTATCACTTGCTTTTATGTCTCCGTTTCCGCGCTTGCCAAACGCCGGTTCCCTTTTTTCTTCCCCGCCCTGCGCCTATCCGGTTTTTTTCAGAAATGGCACATGGCGGATGTTTTTCTCGTCGGCATACTGGTGTCCGTGGTTAAGCTTGTTGATATGTCGGAACTCAGTTTCGATTACGGAATATACCTTCTCATGGCTGTCTGCGCCTTCACCGCCATTGCCGAGGTATACTACGACCCGCTTCTTTTCCGTCAGGAGGCCGCCGGACATGACTGACAAGAGCATAAACGCCGCCCTCTGCCTCTCCTGCGGACAGCTTACAGCTCTGTCCGGTCTGGAGGAAGAAGGGCACAGATGTCCCCTCTGCGGCAGCACGGTTTATCAGCGCAGGAAAAACAGCCTCGAAAAGACATGGGCACTGACCATCACCGCCCTCCTTTTTTATATTCCGGCGAACTTGCTCCCCGTGATGTCTGTTGAAACCTTCGCCGGTTCAAGCGCAAGCACAATTCTGGGCGGTGTGTCGGAGCTCTTCGCAAACAGGATGTATTTCATTGCGGCGGTTGTGTTTGTGGCAAGTTTTGTCGTGCCGCTGTTCAAAATAGGCAGTCTTCTGTATCTACTCGTCACGGTGCAGGCAAAGGGCGGGCTGTCCGGCTCCGCCAGAACAAATCTTTTTCATATGATAGAGATAGTAGGCAAATGGTCTATGCTTGATATATATGTCATAACCATAATGGCAGGTCTGGTTAACATGGGTTTTATCATCCAGATTAAAGGAGGCACCGGAGCCGCCTTCTTCGCTGCGACGGTAATAGCCACAATGCTGGCCTCAAGATCCTTTGACACACGCCTGATATGGGACAAAAAGGGGGAAATATGAACGCAGGTCTGCCTCAGGGGCTTAAAATAAAACGGGGACTTCTCTCCCCTGTGTGGCTCACTCCGCTTCTGGCTCTGTGCATAACCCTGTGGCTTCTCTACAACGGCTATGTGAACAGAGGCAAAGAGATCGTAATCCAGTTTGAATCCGGCTCGGAACTGGTGCCGGAGAAAACCCCCGTGAAATACAGAGGCATAACCGTTGGAAAGGTTAAGGATGTACGCATAGCCGAAAGCCCGGATAAAGTTGAAGCGGTTGTCATCCTCGCTAAAGAGGCGGAAATCCTCGCTAAAGAAGGGATGATGTTCTGGATTGTCAAGCCGCGGCTGGGCTTCAACAAGATAACCGGACTTGAAACCCTCATCTCCGGCTCGTATATCGAAGTTCTCCCTCCGACATTTGACGAGGAAAAAATAAGCGCACTGTCAGAGGAAACCTATTTCATCGGGCTGAGCGAGCCTCCGGACGCTGAAATCAGCGAGGATGCTCTGACCCTCCGCCTCCAGACCAGAACAAACCAGTACCTGATAAAAGGCGTTCCCGTATTCTTCAAGGGGATGAACGCCGGACAGGTCACCGGGGTGAGGTTCGACCCGAAAACAGGAATATACGACATAAACATATCAGTTAATAAAGAATACAGGCAGTATGTCACCTCTGAAACATCCTTCTGGGATGTGGGCGGGCTTGAAGTTAAGTTTGACTCCGCGGGGCTGAGCATCGAATCAGCCCCTCTGGGCAGTCTGATCAGCGGCGGCATATCTTTTGACAACAGCCCCTACTCCGAAGGGCAACCGGTTGAAAACGGCCATCTTTTTGAGCTCTTCGGCTCGGAGGAAAAAAGCAGGCTGTCTGAAAAAAGCCTGACGATTCACATGGAGAATGCGGGGGGCATAAAAGCAGGACGCACTCCGGTGATGTTCATGGGGCTTCCTGCGGGGCTGGTTACGGAGGTTGAACCCTCCGCGGATTTCAGAAAGATAAAAGCACAGGTGCGCCTGAACAGGGAATATGAAAAACTGGCCGCGGAAGAAACCCGTTTTGTTCTTGTCAGGCCGTCATTCTCACTGAACGGAATCACAGGGCTTTCAACCGTTCTCAGCGGGGTATATCTGGAGATCCACCCCGGAGGCGGCAGGGAGGCATCAGAATTCACCCTCTCGGAACACACCCCGGCAAAAGGGGAAACGGACGGACGCAGACTCACCCTGAGCGCTTCCGCCAAAGGTTCTCTGGACGTTATGAGCGGAATATACTTCAAAAATATACAGATAGGGCATATCACAGACGTCAGGCTCACTGGAAACCGCTCCGTTGAGCTTGACGCGGTTATATATTCCGATTACTCGGCACTGGCGGATGAAGGACTTTACTTCAGCAGAGACGAGGGGCTCAGTATGCGGCTTGATTCGGGAGGGCTGAGCATTGACACCGAATCACTCACCGCGCTTATGCGGGGCGGGATAAGAGCGGAACACTTCGGGCGGGGAATGTCCTCCGCCTCACTCCATGAAAGCTCCGCGGAAGCCCGAAAGACATACTACAAGGACACAGGCATCAAAACAGTTAAACTGGCCTCAGCAGATGCAGAAGACTTCGCCGAGGGGGATTCGGTTTTCTTCAAAGGAATAAAGGTCGGGGAAATAGGCAGTTTTTCCCTGAACAGCACAGGAAGCGGTGTCCTTACGGAACTGTTGATATATCCCGGATACACAGATCTGGTAACCCCTCACTCGGTTTTCCACAAATCGGGCGGAATAAGCCTTGAGGCTGACGCAGCGGGGTTAAGAATTCAGGCTCCAGCTCTGAAAGCCGCCATAGGAGGCGGCATAGCCTTCTTTAACCCCGAAAAGAAACTGCTTGGGTGCGATAACGGAATATACGCCTTTTATGAAAGCAGAAGCGATGCCGAAAAAGCACTAATGCTCGCAGGCAGCGGCAGAAGGATAACACTCACTGCGGCGGATGCTGTTCCTCCTTCGGCAGGGGCGGATGTTTACTACCGCAACATGAACGCCGGAACCGTCACGGAAGTGAAGCCCGGCAAAGACGGGAACGCGGAACTGACGCTTTTCATAAAACCTGAGTTCGCAGGATTCATCGGGGATAAAACCCGCTTCTGGCTTGAAGGGGGAATGGAGATGCGTGCCGATTCCTCAGGATTCACCTTTAAATCAAAGCCCGTGAAGGCATATATCGAAAACGCCGTGTACTTTGACAGCTTCAGCAAAGCAAAAGACACAGGCATCCTTTACCCTGACTCACAGTCCGCACATGAAGCCGACATGACAAAGATTTTCGTCACGTTCCCCTACCCTGTGGGGATAAAAAGAGGCGCACCGCTAATGAACGGCTCGGCTGAGGCCGGATACGCGGCGGAATCCGTGATAAAGGACGGCACAACCCGCACAGCGGTTCTGGTGAGGGATGAATTCGCAGACGGACTGGCGGAGAGCGCGCTCTTCTGGACTGAAAATTTCAGAATCTCCCCTGAGGGGATAGAGAATCCGGATTCTGTTATACTGGGAACAAAAATAGCCATGAAAAGCGGAAAAGGCAAAGCTCTCAGCGAGTTCACCGCCCTTGCGGAAGCCCCGTCACCCTTTGAGGGGAAAGAGGGACTGAGAATCAGGCTAATCTCCCCCGCCCGCCATTCCCTTGAGAAGGGTTCACCTGTCTATTACAGGCAGATTGAGACAGGAGGGGTGGAGAAAATAAGCCTCAGTGAAGACGGACGCAGCGTGGAAATATCTGTGTTTATTGATGAAAAATACAGACATCTCGTGAGGGAAAACTCAGTGTTCTGGAACTCCGGCGGCGTGGGAACGAAGATAAATCTCTTCGGAGTGAAGGTCAGAACCGAGTCTGTGAAAACCCTCCTCATGGGCGGAATCTCCTTTGCCACGCCAGATGACGCGGACAATCAGGCAAAAGAAGGAGACAGCTTCAGCCTGCATTCCGATCCGAAGCAGTCTTGGCTCGGGTGGGCGCCGGATCTGAGCATTAAACGCCCCTGAGTTCGCATACAGTTAACATTTCAGAACAAAAGCCCCGTATTGTGGGGCTTTATCTTAAACTCATATCACCGAACATTAATTTTTTATGAACATTCTCAGAAAAAGCTTGACTTGTTACATATGATGCACATTTTATAGCCCTATATAAACATAAAAGTTATTCCAAGGGTATATGTCACACAAATTATAACCCAATGCCTTTTCTTTTATTATCCTTAATATTCAGGCACATAGCTTTTTTGAATTTTTTATGAACCGGTGGTAAAAATGAAAATCAGAAGTATTCGAGTCAAGTACTCACTTTTCTTCGGCGGCCCGCTGCTTGTTATCTTTTTTATACTCGCAGCCATGACATCAGGCGGAGTAAAAAAAGAGATGCTTGAGGAAACCAGAAATCAGCTCGCAGCGACATCAGTCCTCCTTAACGAAACAATCTCCCTGTTTTATGACCAGTCACTCAAGGTTGTGCAGTCAAACTTCAGCGAATTCAAAACCGTTCTCTACAGCGGCGGAAGTTTCACTCTTGACCCCGAAGCGGCACTGGAAGTCGAGGCTGTAAACCAGACCACATCAGAAAGGGAACAGATCCGAATCCCCGTTATGCTCTACAGTGGCAGCAGGGTTTACACCAACTTTGAACTGGTGGACGGCATTGCTGAAAAAGCAAATATAGAAGGCCTCACGGCAACTGTTTTTCAGGCGTTTGACAAAGGCCTGCTGCGCATAACCACCAATGTCCACAAAGCGGACGGAGAAAGGGCTGTCGGCACATATATCCCCAAAGACTCGGAAGTTTACCGAACCGTGGCATCCGGAAAAACATACAAAGGCAGAGCATTTGTGGTCAGCGGATGGTACTGGACGGTTTATGAGCCCATAATGGAGAACGGCAGGCTTATCGGCGTTCTTTATGTGGGCATATCCGAGAAAGTTCTCCTCAACGACCTCAGAAAAGCCTTCAGCAGCGTCAGAATAGGCGAGACCGGATTCCCTTTCATCATCAACTCTGACGGAACCTACATTCTCCACAAAACCCTTGAGGGGCAGAACGGCCTGACGGAAAAGGATGATGACGGCATTGAATACATAAAAACAATGACCGAAACAAAAAACGGCGAAATAATATACTCCAAAGACGGCGAAAACATGATGTACAGCTACCGCACCTTCGAAGCCACCGACTGGGTGATCGCAGCAGGTTCAAAGGAATATGAATTCCTCTCGCACCAGAGAGCTGTCATGAAAAACCTCGCGTGGATACACGTCACGGCGCTGGTTCTGCTCTGTCTGGTTGTCATAGTTGTAACGGGTGTTCTCTCCAAAGACATCATTTTCCTGAAAGAAAAAATGACCGATGAGAAAGACCTCACGAAGAAAATCTCACTTAAAAGGGAGGACGAGCTCGGCACGCTGGCCAGATTCATGAATGCATTCATAGAAAATCTGCGCGGCATAATCTATCAGGTTAAAACCAGCACCATAGAGCTTTCCAGCATCAATAACGAACTGGCCTCCACCACGGAGGAATTCTCAAGCACATTCACCCAGCAGACCACGGAGCTGAAGGAGATCAACGGAGAAATAATAACCGTGCGGGAGAACACCGACCAGGTTGAGCACAATCTGGAAAAAGTCGCGGAACAGACTGACAGCACTGTCTCCAAAACCAGAGACGGCGCACGCAAGCTGGATGAATCCATGCATATCATCAATGATATAAGACAGAAGGTCGCCGAACTCGGCGGAACAGTGCGGAATCTGTCGGAATCATCAATGGAGATAGGCAACATAGTGAGTGTCATAAACGACATAGCGGATCAGACAAACCTTCTCGCCCTCAACGCGGCAATAGAAGCGGCAAGGGCGGGGAACGCCGGAAGAGGTTTTGCCGTTGTTGCGGACGAGGTTCGCAAGCTCGCGGAAAAAACCCAGAACGCCACACAGCAGATCGGCGGAATTATCAGCTCTCTCCAGAGTGAAACAAAAACAGTGACTGGGACAATGAACAAGGCTTCAGAAACTGTTGAAAAAGGGGTGAGCATAATAGGCGAGGCAAAAGAGAGCTTTGACGGCATTGTAAAATCCATGGATCAGATAAAATCGGTTAATGATGTGATGGCTCAGTCCGTAACATCGCAGACAAACGCGCTGGTGAACATAAGCCACAGGCTGGACAGCGTAACCACAGGGGTGGAGCAGAGCGTTTACGCCGTGCAGACAGTGAGCGAAACCGTGGCTCACCTCCAGAAACAGGCAAACGACCTGATGCAGATCACCTCCGGTTTCAGGACGGAATAATCAAAAAAATAGAACATAAAGGCCTGAGCGGTTTACTCAGGCCTTTTTTAATCTTTACATCTCCCCTTAATTGAATATTATGAACACAGACAGTTCATCATTATAAATTATTATTTTCCGTAACAGTCAGAGAATCTGGCTAAAAGAGGGGATCATGTTCGCAAATACATCCGTTAAGCTGCGGCTGATCGGGGCTGTTTTTTTCTGCCTTGTTCTGCTGAGCTCAGTCATAACATTCGTCACAGTAAGCAAAAGCTTTCACTCAGCCTCGGAAATGAAGCTCGCCCAGATGGATTCCGTGAGGGAAGCCAAAAAGAATCATGTGGAAGACTATTTTTCCCAGCTTTCCTCACTGATAATAACCACGGCCGCAGGCACTCAGGTTAAAGAGGCGTTCGAGGGCTTCAGCGGAACCTTCTACTCCATTGAGGAAGAGACAGGCATCATATACGACTACATCAGTGAAGATACGCAGGAGCATTACGAGAAGCAGTATCTGGACATGGTCAGCTATGATGTTCCGGGCAGTTCCCCCAGAAGAGCCGCGGAGGAATACATCCCCGCCGATCCCAACGCCCGCGCCGCACAATATCTCTACATTATAAACAATCCCGAAGAGGCAGGTGAAAAAAACAACCTTCTCAGACCGCTGGGATTTTACTGCGGATATGTGGAAGTACACGACAGGTTCCACCCCGAATTCAACATGATGCTGAAGAAATTTTCCCTATTCGATATATTTCTTATTAACCCGAAAGGGGATCTGGTCTACTCGGTGTTCAAGAAAAAGGACTACGCAACGAATCTTTTCAGCGGCCCCTATGCAGGCACAGGTCTGGGCGATGCTTTTCAGAAAGGGATAAAGCTTAATGAAGGCGAGATGTACATCAATGATTTCAGGCCTTATGAACCAAGCTACAACCTTCCCGCAGCCTTCATATCATCCCCTGTGTACAAAAACGGCGTGCTTTTAGGCGTGCTGATATTCCAGATGCCCGTAACGAAAATTGACGATGTAATGAGCTTCGGCGGGAAATACGAAGAGGCGGGGCTGGGCAGCACCGGCGACAGCTACATAGTGGGGGGCGACTTCACAATGCGCAGCAACAACCGCTTCGTGAAGGACAATGAAGATCCTCTGGTGAAAAAACTCGGCACTGTCATCGGCTTTTTCAAGGCGGAAAGCGATTCCGCGAAGCGTGCGCTCAGCGGGGAATCAGGCTCCCGCATAACAGAAAACTACTCAGGAAAAAAAGTTCTCAGTTCATACGCAAAGCTTAATATTCCCGGGCTTGACTGGGGCATAATAGTCGAGATGGACGAGAGCGAGGCTCTGCGTGATGCGAGAAGCCTCAGAATCACACTGATAATCACAGGATGCGCCATAACCGCCGGTGTTGTCCTCATTATGCTTTTCTTCATAAACAGCATTGTTCTCAGACCGCTGAAACTTGTTACGGAGCGCATTCAGGAGCTTGTTTCAGGCGATGCGGATCTGACCAAACGAATAGATATAGGAGCCGGAGACGGCGGGAAATCGGACAATGAGATAATAACCCTCACTGGATATATAAACACATTCGTGGGGATGGTTCAGGAGATAGTCGCAGATGTTAAAGGAAAATCTGAGGAGCTTAATTCCGGCTCAAGCGATATAACAGGTCTCGCTGAAAACCTCTCCGCCTCTCTCGGCAGACAGTCCGGCAGGATAGGGGAAATAGCATCCGCCATGGAAGAAATGTCCGCCACTTCGGAAATTGTGCTGGATAATGTCAAGGAAGCCCTGACTCGGGCTGATTCCGCGGCAGGCATAACCCGCGAGGGAATGAGCGCACTGAAAGAGGTTGTCTCCAGCATCGGACAGATCAGAAGCAGGGTCAACGAACTTTCGGAAATCATAGGCGGACTCGGCGAGTCCTCTTCAAGGATAGGCGAGATCCTCAATGTCATAAGCGATATAGCAGATCAGACAAACCTTCTGGCACTCAATGCCGCAATAGAAGCGGCAAGAGCGGGCGAAGCGGGAAGAGGCTTTGCCGTTGTCGCAGACGAGGTGCGCAAGCTGGCGGAACGGACTCAGACAGCCACAACGGAAATCGGCGGAATAATCTCCCTTCTTCAGAAGGAATCGGGCAATGCGGCAAAACAGATGCTGAACGCTGAAAAAACTGTGGGCGAAGGGGAAAAGGTGATCGAAAAAGCAAACGGGCTCTTTGTGGAGATTGTCTCTTCCGTGGAGGATATACATAAGTCAAACTCCAACATCGAATCCACTGTGAACGAACAGAACAGCGCCGTTCAGTCCGTAACAGAGAGCATTAACCGCATATCCGCCGATGTGGAAAACAGCAGCGCGGACACAGTCTCAGTCTCTGAAAGCCTCCGCGGACTCAGCAGGCTGGCAGAAGAGATGGATGACTCTGTGAACAGATTCAGAACATAAGATGATTTGCAGGATGCTTTTCATAGGGTAAAATTACTCAGAAGCCTCCGGAGGTTTATATGAGGATTGTTATTACAGCAGTTATTCTCTCACTGCTTGTTTTATCTGTTTCGGCATGTGCAGGCAAACAAACAGCACCCGGGCAGATACAGAAAGAAACAGGGTACAACCCTAAATCAGGCAAAGTAAAAAAGTAATCCCCAAAGGCGGGGAGTTCTCCCCGCCGGAGCATTTTCGCTATTCAGCTTCTATAATCACTTTAAGAGCCTTGGTGTCCGCGGCTTTTCCGAACACCTCATAGGCCTTCATAATATCCGTCAGTCTGAATCTGTGAGTTATCAGAAGCTTAGGGTCTATCTTCTCTGCCTGAACCGTTTTGAGGAGCATGGGCGTGCTCACCGTGTCCACCAGTCTGGTGGTGATTGTGATATTGTGCGACCAGAGATCCTCAAGGTGCAGATCAGCCTTCACTCCGTGAACGCCGATATTGGCGATTGTTCCTCCCGCCGCCACTATCCTCTGGCAGAGAACAAATGTAGCCGGAACCCCCACGGCTTCTATGGATGTGTCCACCCCTTTGCCGCCTGTTATTTCCATAACTTTTTCAATCGCTTTGCCGTCTCCGCTGTTTATGGTGTGAGTTGCGCCGAAGTGCTTAGCAACGGAGAGGCGGTTGTCGTCAAGGTCTATCATTATGATTTCCGCTGGTGAGTAGAACTTCGCTGTAAGCAGAGCCGCAAGCCCTATGGGACCTGCGCCGACTATGGCGACAGAGCTTCCGGGAGCAACACGGCCGTTGAGAACTCCGCACTCAAACCCTGTGGGCAGAATATCGCTGAGCATGACCAGAGCCTCCTCGTCTGCACCCTTAGGTATGTGGTAGAGGCTGGTCTCCGCATGGGGTATGCGCACATACTCCGCCTGAGTTCCGTCTATGGTGTTGCCGAGAATCCATCCGCCCGTTGTGCAGTGGGAGAACATGCCCTTACGGCAGAATTCGCATCTGCCGCATGCGGATATGCATGAGATAAGCACACGGTCGCCTTTCTTGAAAGAGGCTACTCCGCTGCCGGCCTTTTCCACAATTCCCACACCTTCATGACCCAGAACACGCCCGGGTGTGCATGAGGGTACATCGCCTTTGAGAATATGCAGATCGGTTCCGCATATGGTTGTTTTGGTGATTTTGACTACCGCATCCCCCGCGGACTGAATGTCCGGCACGGGGCGGTCTTCCAGAGCCTTTTGTCCGGGACCTTTGTAAATAAGAGCTTTCATGCTGTTCCTCCGTACAGATGTTGAAACGCGCCTCAAGCTTTCTTTCAGAATCATTACTCCTGACACCGCCTGTGTCAGCAGCCTATATTAATAATAATTGGTTTCATGAAGAGATGTGTCAAGGGGGAGGGGCAGAATGCGCATCTATGTAAATCATACTTTACAAAAGATGACAAAAGATGTAAGTTACATTTTACATAGGTGATGTAATGTTCGATTTTGAGATATGGTTTGCAGAGCAGACTCTTCTGCTTAAAAAAATACCTGAGAAAAATGCCCGTTATCTTTACGGAAAAATCAACTGGAACAACCCCTGCATCGGCATACTCGGCGCGCGGGGAACGGGCAAGACAACACTTATGATGCAGTTCCTCAAATCCGCTGATAAAGGAAACGGAAATGCGCTTTATGTATCCGTTGACAACCCGCGTTTTCAGGGGATGCCGCTGAATGAGTTTGCTTCTGAATTTGCTAAAAGCGGAGGCGAGCTTCTTTGTCTGGACGAAGTGCATAAATATCCTGACTGGTCAAAGCACATCAAAGCCATACACGATTCAAGACCGGATCTGAAGGTTGTTTTCTCAGGTTCCAGCCTCCTTCAGATGAATATGCAGGATGCCGACCTAAGCCGCAGAGCCGTGTTTTACCATCTGGACGGGCTGTCGTTCAGGGAGTATCTGAACCTCGCCCACAACTGCGGTTATGCACCCTGTGATATTGAAGACATAATCACAGATCACGCAGGCATAGCGGGCGGAATATACGAAAAAACGCCGAAGATACTGAAATATTTCACTGAATACCTGTCGCACGGCTGTTATCCGTTTTTTCTTTCGGACAAAGCCACATTCCATATGCGCCTCGCAAATGCCATCAAGGAGGTTCTGGAAACAGATATGGGATTTGTGTGCGATATAAAATATGCCAAGATTCATCAGATTAAAAAACTGCTGTATATGCTCGCCGTAACTCCTCCGTATGAAATGAAAAAAACCGGACTGGCACAAGCAACAGGCATAGACAGGGTCACAATGAACGAGTACCTGATCTATCTCCGTGAAGCAGGGCTGGTAAACCTTATCAAGCCGGAAGGGAGAGGTGACGGAGCCGTGCGGAAAACAGAGAAACTGCTGATAGCCAACCCGAATATTCTCTATGCAATCAGCTCCAAACCGGACATAGGAACAGTCAGGGAGGTTTTCTTCATCAACCAGATCGGAAACTTCTACCGCATGCAGGATAATTTTCTGCCTGTTTCAGTGGAATATGCCAAAAACGGAGACTATTCAGCAGGCGGGCGGGTGTTTGAAATCGGCGGGAAAAGTAAAAACTCCCGCCAGATTAAAGACATTGATAATGCGTTCGTTGTGTCCGACGGCATTGAAATAGGCTACAGAAACAGAATCCCGCTCTGGCTGTTCGGAATGATGTACTGAAAACCTTATGGGAGAGTATGCTGTTCATAACAACTTACTCATCTGTAAGTTTTTCATTTAATGAGTGCATTCTGAAATGTCTTATTGTCAGGATATGAACAGTACTGCTCTTTATCTCATAAACAATACCGTAATTATCAAAGACAAGCTCCCTGACATTATCCGAATCGATCTCCGGCAGTTTTCTGCCCATTGAAGGAAAAACATGCAGATTTTCGATCTTTTCTTTAAGTTTATCAAACCATAAGGCAGCATTTTCAGGGCTGTCCTCTGAAATATAATCAATGATTTCGGACGCACGCTTCAAGGCATTCGGAGACCATAAAATGTTCATCTGTTCAGAAGACCTTCAAGTCTGGCGAGGGCATCATCATTGGAAATACCCTTTCCTTCTGCAAGTTCCTGCCGTGCCGTATAAATTTCCTTCAATAATTCGAGTTCATTCATAAGCTTGTCATATTCTGCGGCTTCAATAACCACGGCAGAGCATTTACCGTGCTGAGTCAGGGCAAGAGGGCGCTTTGTTTCCCTTAACCTGTTAAGATAATGCGTTATATTTGCTCTGAAATCCGTAACAGACTGAATATCTTCATCTAAGAGCATTCTTTTCATAAATGCCTCCGCCTTATAGTACATTATAATGTACGTTAAAAAATACAGATTTCAATACAAAAACCGTTCTCACCCCTTCTTCACAAACTCCGATTTCAGCTTCATGGCGCCGATTCCGTCTATTTTGCAGTCGATGTTGTGGTCGCCATCCACAAGGCGGATGTTCTTCACCTTCGTGCCGACCTTCACCACCTGGGATGAGCCCTTGATTTTCAGGTCTTTTATAACAGTGATGCTGTCGCCTTCGTTAAGCTCGTTTCCGTAGGCATCGCGCACGGCAGTTTCCGCAGACGGAGCTTCCGCATCTGCTTCGGCGTTCCATTCATGGGCGCATTCGGGACAGATAAAAAGTGCCCCGTCCTCGTAAGTGTATTCCGATCCGCATTGCGGACAGTTCGGCAGTTTTGACATTTTGTTTCCCTTTGAGCTTATTTACTATCTTATTGGTTCTGTACCTTCGTTAAGTATATTTATATAGTCCATATAAGTATATACCCTGCGGCGCTCCTTTCCTGTTATCTCTTTGACAATGCCCATGGATTCCAGAACAGCCAAATTTCTCAGCACCGTAGGCAGTGACATTCCGCAGGCATCCTTAAGTTTCGCTGTACTCACAATAGGATGGCTCTGCATATATTTATGTATAGTCAACACAGAAGCGTTTGATTTTTCTGAACTTTCAATCTTTTTTCTATCCGCATCAAAGAGAGATATAATTTTTCTGGCTGTTTCCGTTGCCTGCCCTGCTGTGGCCTCAACACCCTCCAGAAAAAACTTTACCCACTCCTCCCATTCGCCCTTCTCCCTGACACTCTGCAAATGGCTGTAATATTCATCTCTGCGGTTTTTAAAATAGAGGCTGAGATAAAGCAGCGGTTCCTTCAGCAGACCATCGACGCATAAAAGAAAAGTAATCAGAAGCCTCCCCAAACGCCCGTTGCCATCAAGAAAAGGGTGGATTGTTTCAAACTGAACATGCGCCACAGCAGCCTTTATCAATGCCGGCATTTTAACTCTTTCGTCATGGAGAAATTTCTCAAAGTTATCCAGACACTCCATCACATATTCAGGCGGTGGTGGAACAAACAGAGCATTTCCCGGTCTGCTTCCTCCTATCCAGTTCTGCGTTGTACGAAATTCACCGGGCTGTTTTGTTCCGCCGCGCGCATTAGTCATGAGTATAGTGTGTATCTCTTTTATAAGCCGGAGCGAAAGCGGAAAATCCCTGAGCCGTTCCAGTCCGTGGTTCATGGCAACAACATAGCTTGAAACCTCTGCCACATCATCAACAGGCACTCCCGGAACCTCATCGTTTTCATAAATAAGCAGATCGGAAAATGATGATTGCGTCCCTTCTATCTGAGAAGAAAGAAGAGCCTCTTTTCTTACATACATATAAAGAAAAAGCTGCGGATCAGGCAGAACGACACTGAGACCGTCAAGCCTACCCACTGCAACTGATGCTCTGTCAAGCAGCGGGTATATTTCAGCCATATTTATGGGAGGATCCGGCGGCAGAGGTTTGGGCAAATAAGCACTGTAATACTCGCCTCCGACAACGGAGCTTTTAATATACCGCCCTATTCTTTTACCATTATCCACAATCCACCTAACTAACGAAAAACGCATTTTAAGTTATTTAAAATATACTAACTAACACGCGTGTTACTTACAACAGAAAAACTGAAATTAACTAACGAAAACGCACAAAAACGTTACTTAATTTCCTCTGTGATCTTCGCGGCGAACTCCTGCATGGCGGCGGGATTTTCGTAGCTTACGTGTCTGGCGGAAAAGCGCACCTCATCCCCCTCATATCTGGGAACAATGTGCAGATGCGCATGAAAGACCTCCTGTCCGGCGGCGGCTCCGTTATTCTGATAAATATTCACACCGTCGCAGTTCAGCGCTTTTTTCATGCCGTTTGCTATTTTTGTGAGAACAGGATAAATCTTCGCCGCCACATCAAGAGGAGCATCAAATACATTCACAAAATATTTTTTGGGGATAAGCAGAGTATGCCCGAAACTGACCGGACGGATGTCCAGAATCGCCAGAAAATCATCATCCTCATAAACCTTCGCGCTGGGGATTTCGCCGTTTATAATCTTGGTAAAAATTGTTTCCATCAAGCCCTCCGTCACTGCTCTTTACTGCTGAAATCATATTAAAGCAAACGCCTGATACCCGCAACCCTGTAAATTCATTGAAAATACGGACGAATAAATTATAATCAGAGTATCTCTCTTGAAAAAAGGAGTCCGGCAATGAGCGAAGAATCCAAGGGACGCAACGAGGAACTGCTTACCGTTTATAAATATTTTTCTCACAACATACGCACGTCCACCTCAACCATTGTGGCCATGATGGAAGCTGTGAAGGACGGTTTTGACGATGACACGGGAGAGATGATGGAGCTTGTTGCGCAGTCCGGCTTCCTGCTTGACCTTTTTGACCGTGGAATGAGCGCTACTTTCAGATACATA
>JBFWJG010000035.1:0-28914 GCA_050253335.1 Deferribacterales bacterium
CGTAGAGGCGAAGACAGTTGCCTCCGTCTTCTACATCAGGCTGAAAAAACGGATGCGCCTTCAGGCTGATCCCACAATAATTTACGGTAAATACGCCGAGTTTGACGGAAATATCCGCAAGGAAGATATCAGAGACGGAGAAAACCCCTACAACACATATATGATAAGGGGGCTCCCCCCTACCCCCATCTCCAATCCCGACAGACAGTCGCTGGAAGCGGCCGCCTACCCTGCCGACACGGACTATCTTTTCTTTGTGGCAAAACAGGACGGAACCCATGTTTTCACAAAAACATACGATGAACACCGCAGGCAGGTTTATCTTCATCAGATAAGACGGGAGCAGAAATGAGAACAGCAGCCATAGATATAGGCTCAAACGCAGTAAGGCTTATTATAGCGGACATCCGCCACGGTGTTCTCACGGAGATAGTCCACACTGACAGAGTGATAACCAGACTGGGGAACGGTCTTAAAAACACAGGAAGAATCTCTGAGGAATCTGTCCTGAAAACACTGATAGCCCTGCAGAAGTTTATAAAAGCCGCCGAAGAGCACAAAGCGGAAAAGATAGCCGCAGTCGCTACCAGCGCGGTGCGTGAGTGCTCCAACAGGGATGACCTGCTCATACCCGCCCGTGAAATAGGCGTCAGTATAAGCGTTATAGACGGCGAAACCGAGGCCGCCCTTGAGCTGGCGGGTGTTCAGTCCGGTATTGAGACAGGCGGCCGCAGAACCCTGATTTTCGATATAGGCGGCGGCTCCACGGAATTTATCTATACAGAGCCGAATGTGCCCTCCAAAGTGATGAGCATACCCCTAGGCGTTGTGAAAATGGCTGATTCCTATAACTTCCGTGAAGTCTGCATAGAAGAGCACATGGACAGGATACGCATACCTCTCTTTACAATTCTTAACGATGTAAGAAAAGAGATGGGCTTTCAGCCGGAACTCCTTATCGGCAGTGCGGGAACACCCACAACCCTTGCCGCGGTTGACCTTGAGATGAAAGAGTACGACTGGAAAAAAATTAACGGTTACCCCTTGAAAAAATCGAGGATAGAACAAATATTCACTAAGTTATGTTCGCTCACGGCGGAAGAAAGGCTTCTTCTGCCCGGAATGGAAAAAGGACGGGAGGATCTTCTTATCCCCGGAACCCTTATCACTCTGGAGCTTATGAGCATGACGGGAGCGGAAACTCTCACTGTTTCCGACTTTGGTTTAAGGGAGGGTCTTGCCGTTGCAGCCGCAAACAATTAGCCTTATTGTCACACCTTTTGTTACCGGCCTTGTGGGTTATGTAACAAACTGGCTGGCAATCAAGATGCTCTTCCGCCCCCACAGGCGGAGGTGGTATTCCTTCGGCTGGATAGGCGTGATACCCCGCAACCGCTCCAAGCTTGCCTCTAAAATCGGCATTATGGTGGGCGAAAAGCTCATAGGCGAGGAGGAGATAGCCAAGGCTGTCAAATCCGGGAATGTTCAGAACGCCATTTCCGCCACAATAGAAAATGAGCTTGAGAAATTCCTCAAAACCGACCACGGAAGCATAGGCGACATCCTCGAAAAAATCGGTCTGCATGAAGAAACAGTGATAAAAAAACTCACTGAGCTTCTGGCGGATGAAGCGACACTGAACAGCCTCAGCGAGGCTCTTTCTTCCATATCCGCCCCCATGCTTGAGCGTCTGGCAGATACGGAAATAAGCAGTCTTCTCCCGGACGGCGGACTTGAGCCTGTCCTCAAAAAAGTGTTCACCGAGGGCAAATGGCAGCCCGCGGTCATAAACGAACTCTCCAACAGGCTGAACAATCTTGTTCTCTCCGGAAAATCCTTCGCGGATCTCCTGCCTGACAAGCTGAACGAATCCACAGGCAAAATAGCCGATTTCCTCACAGACAAGGCACTGGACATTCTTGACAGGCTGTTTGAGGATGCCGAATCCCGCAAAAAGGTTGCCGACAGGCTCACAAGCCTGAAAGACGGCATGTTCGGCGGAGGCGGGTTTGACCAGCTGAAACTGGGCTTTCTGAATATGTTCCTCAATGAGGACAGCATAAATGACCTTGTGCAGGAGCATCTGCCCAAGCTCATTGGAGGAATAAAGGGCGACCCTGCCCTGAAGCGCAGAATTTCTGACGGCATAAAAGGGAAAATCGACGATTTTCTCAAAAAGCCGCTCTATGCCCACGCAGGGAAAATAGGCTTTGAAACCATATACGAAGTAAGAAGCGACTACATCACACGGATTCAGAAATACCTCTCGTCGGAAGGCTTCGCGGAAAGCATCTCAAAAGCCGCCTGCGGAATGCTCACCGAACGCGGCGCCACCATCGGCTCCGCCGCAAGGATGATAGGCATTGACCTTAAAAACGGGGACACGGCGCAGAACCTCATCAAAAAGCTTGCGGGCTCAGGCGTGCTGAAAAACACCCTGCCCCACGCGATATACAAAATACTCAAAGGCATAAGAGCTGCCAACATCTATGATGATATGCCGAAGAAGTCGTTTCTGGCGGTGAAAACCAAGCTTCTGGAGGAGATAAACATTCTTCTGGAAAAAAACGTGCCCGGCATGGTGCGTGCTGTTGATCTGCCCGGAATAGTTGAAAATAAAATAAACAAGCTGAACCTTTATGAGGTGGAGGACATTCTCTTTGACTTCATGAAGGATCAGTTCAAATGGATAAACAGACTGGGCTTTGTGCTCGGATTTCTGTTCGGGCTTGTTCAGGTTGCCGTTATAACCCTGCTCTGAACACAGCCATTCATAAGCAGGCTGATTAAAAATTACTTCTTGCAAAATGACTTACAAATACAATATTCTGGCTACTAATTTATATGTAGTATTTTACGGTGCTCGGTGAACGGTTTCAACATTCGGGAAATTATTGAAAAAGAAAGTGTCATCACTCACTTTCAGCCTATAATCAGCCTCAAGGAAAAGCGGGTTGTGGGTATAGAAGCGCTCAGCAGAGGCATTAAGCCGATCTGCGGCACAGTGATACCTCCGTCTCTGATGTTTGAATCCGCCAAGCAGAACAACTGCCTAGTGGAGCTGGACAGGCTCTGCCGGAAAAAAGCGCTTCAGAACTTCCGTGAATTCGCACACAATGAAGACCTTATCCTGTTTTTGAACCTTGACGCATCAATCCTTGACATGATCGAGATAAACGGCAAATCGTGGACAAAATCCTTCGCGGATGACGCAGGCATTGACTGCAGCATGATAGCTATCGAAATTGTTGAGTCCAGAGTGGAGAAAAATGAGAATCTGGTGCATTTTGTCAATAAGCATAAGGATTACGGCTTCTTTGTCACTCTGGATGACTTCGGCGCATACCACTCCAACCTTGACCGAATTGTAAAATCCAAGCCCAACATCATCAAAATTGACCGCTCGCTGGTTGCGAACATGAACAACGACTACTACCAGCAGTCCATCGTCCGCTCAATAATCGAGCTTTCCCGCAAAATAGGCTCTCTCACACTTGCTGAGGGGCTTGAAACTGAAGAAGATATTATAAAATGCTACGAACTCGGCGTTGACCTTTTTCAGGGGTTTTACTTCAGCGAGCCCATGACAGATTTCGACAGTATAAAGGAATCCTGCAATGATGAGATCGAAAAAATCTCAAAAAGCATAAAAGTGCACCTGAACGGCATAATAACCAGAAAACAGCAGCAGCATAAACATTTTGAGACAATACTGGACAGGCTGGTGGACGAGATCAGATCCTCCGGTTCCGCAGGAACAGATTTCCTTCAGGAAGTTGTGGACAGGCACGAAGAAATAGAGAAAATATGCATTCTGGACAATGAAGGCATCCAGACCGCCCAGGCAGTGAGCAGAAACTGCGTTTCCAAAAACGGCTTTCACAGGCTTTACTGGCCGAGCACGGAAAATATGGATCATTCCCTGAAAGATTACTATTATTTTCTGATGCGTCTTGATATAAAAAAGTTTTACACAGATCCGTTCATGTCCATCCTCTCCGGCAGGCTGTGCAGAACAATGTCCTCCAGATACCTCAGAAGCGGAAAAGAAGAGGTTGTCTGCATCGACTTTGTGGAAACAGGAACAAACATGAGCATTAACAGAAGCATTTCGCTGTGAAAGTGGTGAGTCATTTTGAACTTTGATATAAAAGCAATAATTGAAAAAGAATCCGTAATAACGGCCTTTCAGCCCATTGTAAGCCTCAAGAGGAAAAAGATTGTCGGCCTTGAGGCTCTCTCAAGAGGATGCGGCACTGAAAACGGCAGTATTATTTCCCCTAACCTTCTCTTTGCGGCGGCGGACGAAGCTGACGCAACAATCGAGCTGGACAGGCTCTGCCGCAGAACAGCCATAAAAAACTTCAGAAAGATCAAAAACCACAGAGACATGGTATTGTTTGTAAACCTGAACACCTCCGTTCTGAATCAGGACGGCGAGCTCCAGATGCGCACCAAGCAGTACGCCGATCAGGAAGGCGTAAATTACGGCAACATAGCCATGGAGATCGTCGAATCCGCTGTTGAAAACAACGCCAAGCTCATAGAGGTTATAGAGAAATACCGTGAACTGGGTTTTTTCGTCGCTCTGGACGACTTCGGCGCGCTCCACTCAAACCTTAACAGGCTTGTCATAACCAAGCCGGATATAATCAAGATCGACCGCTGCCTTGTGAACAATGTCAGCAAGAGCTATTATCAGCGTTCAATTATAAAATCGATAATCGAACTTTCCAAAACAATAGGCTCCCTTACACTGGCGGAAGGGCTTGAGGAGGAAGAGGATATCTTCACCTGCTATGAAATGGGGATAGACCTCTATCAGGGTTTTTACTTCGCAATGCCCGGGGCTTTTGATGAAATTGCCATGGAAAACTGCCTCAACAGGGTTCTCAACTGCGCCAATAAGATAAAGAGAAACATAGAAACATCCATCCACGAAAACAAAGAAAAACATAAGGAAAACCAGAAGATTATAGAAGAGGTTGAGCGCAGGCTGAACAACCTTTCCATCAAAGACTTTTTTCAGGAATTTCAGGAAACGGCAAACGGAAACGACTCTGTTCAGTGCATCTACCTGCTTGACTCAAACGGCACGCAGATCGGCCCCACAATCTGCGGATGCGGGAAGAAGTCACTCAAACAGAACCACTTTTTCAGACCGGCCGAGGAACTGGACGATCATTCGTTAAAGGATTACTATTATTATATAAGCCATCTCGGACTGGAGAGGTTCTACACCAACCCTTATATATCCCTCGCCTCAGGACAGCTCTGCCGCACGGCATCATTCCGTACTCATGCCGGAGCGAAAAACTACATTGTCTGCATAGACTTCATCGAACAGAAGCTGGACAGCCAGACCTAAAGCACAGGCCCGAGAGTGCGGCACACGCCCTCAAAAACCCGCACAGCAAACGGACGGCTTCTCACTGCCTTGAGCTCCACCTCTTCCGAATGGCTCAGATAATAGCTCACCAGCTTCCCCGCGTCCTCCGCAAAGGCTCCCGAATAAGCCACTATGTTAAGCTCAAAATTTATCTTAAAGCTCCTGCCGTCCATATTGGCAGACCCGGCGATAACAAAATAATCATCAATAACAACAAGCTTGGCGTGGAGCATTATGTCTTTTGTCTCATGTATCCTCACGCCGTTTTCGATCAGCTCCTCGTAATATGAGCGTCCCGCGGCGGCGGCAAGGGGCTGATTGTTCTTTCCGGGCAGAATAATGGTTACGTCTATCCCCTGCCTGCTTATATTTTTCAGTGTTTCTATCACAGGCTGGTCGGGAACCAGATAGGGAGTAACAATCACAACTGATTTTCTCGCCCTGTTCAGCGTGCTGAAAAGGGTGCTGTATATCAGCGGACGTGGCATATGCGGACCGGAGGGCACAACCTGAACCGTGGTGTCTCCGCCGCGCTCCACCTGCGCGCTTTTAATAAGCTCCTCAATGTTTTCGCCTGTGGCAAAAAGCCAGTCCTCGGCGAAAACCTCCTCAACAGGGTAAACCGCATCCCCCCCGAAGGAGAGGTGAGCGTCAAACCATTTCCTGTTGCCGAAAAGGCCGCCGACATATTCACTGCCTATGTTCATCCCGCCGGTGTAGCAGACCCTGCCGTCAATTATTGCTATCTTGCGGTGATTTCGGAAATTCACTCTCGAAACAGTTTTAAGCCCGAACGGAGGATGAAAAACAGCTATCTTCACCCTGCTTTTTCTCAGCCTTCTGTATGTTCCGCTCAGTGTAAACAGAAAAGAGCCGAAACCGTCCACAAGGAGATAAACCTTCACGCCCCTCTCAGCGGTTTCAATGAGCAGATCCGTAAAGAACTTCCCCGCAAAATCGTTCTTGAAGACATAGTACTCCATGAGAACATACTTTTCAGCAGAGCCGATATCCTCGGCAAGGAGGGAATATTTCTCTCCTCCGCCTATTATGAGCCTGAGATTGCTGCACATATGCGGAGCGACGCCGGTTATCTTCTCCACAAGAGCGCCGAGACCGCTCTTGTCAAACTCTTCATCATGCTTAACATATTTTTTGAGATCAATGGACTGATAAGACTTGAACTTTTTCTCAAGCATACGCTTGAGCCTCGGGTTACCGAGAAGGATATACATAACAGCGCCGACAAAAGGGAACAGAACAACGACCATGAGCCAAGAGAAGTTCGCCCTCGCCTCCCTCCGGCCGGAGAGGATCACAAGGACAAGTATAAGCGACACTATTTCACCCAGATGCTGAAAAAACAGATCCAAATAAGCCGTCATTTCCCGAATAAAGCTCCCTGACGCAGTCCCTTTTCACGCATTACACTTTTGAGAAGATTAATAAACTCGTTCTTGGAGATTCCCCACACGGGAGCAATAAGCGTTTCCCCTGCGGCATCACCCATAAGGCGCGCGATTACGGTTTCCTCCGGCAGAAGAGCGATGCACTCCGCCAGAACATCCGCATATTCACGCACGTCCATAACCCTGATTTTACCCTGTTTATAAATATTTTCAAGCTCCGTATCCTTCACAATGTGAAGATGGTGAAACTTCACGGAATGAACCCCGCAGGCAGCGGCGAAGCGCACGGTTTCAAGCATGTCCGCACGGGTGTCGTTCGGCAGTCCGAGGATAATATGCGCGCAGGACTTTATTCCACGAACAGAGGTCTTCCGCACTGCTTCGGCGAAATCCTCCGCCGTGTGGCCGCGGTTTATGATACGCAGGGTCTCAGGGTTTGAGGACTGGAGCCCGTACTCCACAACCACCTCATAGCGCTTGTTCAGCTCCGCCAGATAGTCAAGCTTTGCATCATCCACAGTATCGGGGCGGGTTCCTATATGAACAGATACTATGCCGTCATCAATGAGGGCGCTTTCAAGCTTGGTTCCTATCTCATCAAGAGTGCCGTAAGTGTTTGAGTATGACTGAAAATATATGATATACGCATTGATATTCTTCCGTTTCAGAGCCTCAATGCGCCTCTTCACCTGCTCCGTTATATCACCCGCTGACGCGCCGGAGAATGACTCATTATTGCAGTAAATACACCCTGAACGCCCCTTGGTCCCGTCCCTGTTGGGGCATGTGAAGCCCGCATCCACAGGCACTTTCCACACCTTCTGCCCGAAACGGCGGCGGAGATAGGTATTCAGATCGAGGTACAGGTTATCGGTCATCATTTTTTCCAAATACTAATGTCTCAAAAGAATTACGTTGCACAATATTTTATTATATACCAATCTCTTACTTTGAAAAGATTTATAATTTACAAATAAACTCAAAAGCTATATACTAATTTATACAAAATTAGTATTTGGAGATAAAAGTGAAGCTGCCGCAGACACCGCCAAGTATTTCCGTGATAGCAGACAAAGCAGATGGCAGGCTGTTTAACCTTCTTATGCTTAACATAAAACCTATCGATGAAAAAGGGCGGTATCTCCACTGGGACGAAATAGTCTACAGAGAAGCGCCAAAAGATTATTCAAAAGAAGAATACTGGCTCGCTCTTAAAATTGCCCGCGCCAAAATATCCTCAGCCCTGCCTTTTCTCTCGAAAGAGGGGGAAAATTTCTCCTTCTGCATACCTGAAACCATACTCAGGCTTAACAGCTACATTGATAGACATGCCTGCGGAACTGTTAATGCGCCTAAGGAACTCAATGAAGGCGGTCATCGGGAGCGTTTTCTCATAAGCTCTATTATTGAAGAAGCAATACGTTCAAGCCAGCTCGAAGGAGCATCAACCACCAGAGACGCTGCTAAAAAAATGATACTCGCAGGCTCTGCTCCGAAAGACAAAAGTCAGCAGATGATCATGAACAACTATCGTGCCATGAGATTTATTAAAGATAAAAAGGATGAAAAGCTCACTCCTGAGCTGATTTTTGAGATTCACCGCATACTCACTGAAAATACACTGGAGAACCCCTTCAAAGCAGGCAGTTTCCGCACTGACGAGGATAAAATCAGCGTTGTTGACAACAGAGACGGAGTAACACTTCATGTACCCCCGAAAGCGGAAGAACTGCCGGAACGGCTGAAAACTCTCTGTGATTTTATTAACAATGAAAACGACAGCTATTTCATATTCCCTATCATGAAATCGATAATCCTTCATTTTATGATCGGCTATGACCATCCCTTCGTTGACGGAAACGGGCGTACCGCAAGAGCCCTGTTTTATTGGTCTGCCTTAAAATACGGCTATTGGCTGACAGAGTATATCTCTATCTCTCAAATCTTAAAAAAAGCCCCCGCACAGTATGCCAAATCATATCTCTACACCGAAACAGACGGAGGAGATGTAACCTATTTTATTATCCACCAGATGGAGGTCATTAAACAGGCAATAGAAAATATGTATGCTTATATAATGCGCAAAACCGGAGAAAATTCTAAAATCGAAGCAATTCTGAGATCAAAAAAAATAATAGCAAATCTTAACCACAGGCAAATAGATCTTTTAAGAAAAGCCGCACACAGCATAAACAGCAGATATACGATTGCCGAGCATAAAAACTACCATAATGTAACCTATGAGACAGCCAGAACTGATCTGACGGAGCTTGAAAAACTCGGTTTTATGAAAATGGTTAAATTTGGGAAAACATATGTTTTTATCCCGCAGGATAACTTAGCCGAAAAGCTGAAAAACTATTAGTATTTAAAAACTACAGCAACACAAATAACCGGATAAATCATTAATAATAAATGCCTACTAATTTAGTCCATATTAGTACTTGACCGTATTGTCTTCAATCAATTTCCTTTCTTGTATTTGTTGCTATAATATCTTACATTAACTCAAACTGTACCCGGAGCGCAAAAATGGCTTTAAAACCCGAACTTATAGAAGTGCTTGCATGCCCCAAATGCAAAACAGGCGTGAGAGTTTCAAAAAACGGCAAAGCGATAGTCTGTGACACATGCCGCCTTGTTTACGAGATAAAAGACGACATCCCCGTTATGCTTATTGACGAAGCAAAACAGGTCGAGAGCACGGAAGAGTATTAATCATGGAAATTCTCAGTTCCTCCTCCATGGCCGAGGCGGACAGGCTTACCATTCAGGAAACGGGGATTCCCTCCGCCGTGCTGATGGAAAATGCCGCCGCAGGCGTTTTTGACTATATAAGCTCACTTGAAATCCCCAAGGACAGAATCGCTATCACAGCAGGCTGCGGCAACAACGGAGGAGACGGTTTCGCCCTCGCCCGCCGTCTGGCAAATGCCGGCTGCATTGTGGATGTATTTGTCTGTCAGCCTGAAAAGCTCAAGGGCGATGCAAGGCTGAACTACGAAATCCTGCTGAAATTTCCCGTAAGCATCATAGAGCTTCAGGACGAGGCTCCCCTTTTCGATTCATATGACATAACAGTGGACGCTCTCTTCGGAACAGGGTTTAAGGGTGAGATAACAGGCTTTTACGCCGAACTTATCGAATCAGTGAACGAAACATCAAACTTCGTAATCTCCATAGATATACCCAGCGGGCTTTCCGGCAGTTCCCACAATGCTGCGGGAATATGCGTTGACGCTGACGCAACGGTGACATTCTGCCGTCCGAAAATCCCCCACTGCATGTACCCCGCCAAAAAATTCTGCGGCGAAGTGGCAGTGGTGGACATATCCATACCGGACTTCAACGTGGAGGCGGTTTCTGAAGGGCTTTACCTCGTTACGGAAGATCTCCTTCCGAGACTTGCAAAAAGAGAGCCCGATTCCCACAAGGGAACATACGGACACGCAGTAATCGCCGGAGGCTCAGCGGGAAAAACCGGAGCAGCCGTTATGGCCTCCATGTCCTGCTCCTCAGCGGGCGCAGGGCTTGTTACCTGCATGATTCCGGCCGGACTTAACTATGCGGCGGAACTGGGCGCACTTGAGATAATGAGCTTTCCCGTCGGTTCAGAAGACCATTTCAAAGCGGAAGGAGTGAAAGAAGCGGTTAAATTCCTTGAAGGAAAAAGCGTTCTGGGTATAGGCCCCGGAATCGGCAGAAAGGAAGAAACAGGAGCATTCATCCGTGCAATGCTGGCTGAAAGCACACTTCCCGCCGTTATCGATGCCGACGGACTGCATCATCTTGACAGGGAAACACTGGAAACCCTCCGCGGACGTGCGGTGCTTACACCTCATATAGGCGAATTCGCCCGCATGACAGGACTTTCCGTTGAGGAAGTTCAGGCGGACAGGCTGAATCTTGCCCGCACATTTGCCGCACAGTACGGCGTGGTGCTTGTGCTGAAAAGCGCCGACACAATAACAGCAACTCCCGAAGGCATAACCTTCATAAATACAAACGGTTCCCCCGCGCTCGCCAAAGGCGGCAGCGGAGACTGTCTCACAGGGCTTATAACAGGCTTCATCTCACAGGGGTACGAACCCGCAGAGGCCGCTGTTCTCGGCAGTTACATCCTCGGTGCGGCGGCACGCAGAGCATCAGAAGGCAAAAGCGAAAGAAGCGTGATGACCGGTGAAGTCATAAGCGAAATCGGAGCGGTGATAAGTGAACTTGAAGATTAACACATCATCACCCGAGGAAACCGCCAAGGCGGCAAAAGGCCTTATAAAAGAGCTCACAGGGAAGACAGTTCTCCTCAACGGGAATCTGGGCGCAGGCAAAACAACCTTTGTTAAGGCCTTCGCCAAAGAGTCCGGATGCAGGGAGGAGGGCTCCAGTCCCACCTTCACCCTGATGCAGAGATACAGGGGCGAAACGGACATTCTCCACTTTGACCTCTACAGGCTGAACCACTTTGAAGAGCTTGAGACAATCGGTTTTTTCGAAACCATGGAGGAAAAAGCCACCAAGTTCATAGAGTGGGCGGAGAAATTCAGGCTTGAAGACGAGCTTGAAAGTTTTGTGAGAATTGATATAAAAAATCTCGGCGGCGATGAAAGAGAGCTGCACATAAAGGAATAGATATGATACCCAAATACTGCCCCTACTGCGGGGATCAGAAGCTTGAAGAGCTTGAGCCGACAGAAGTCGCCATAGACAATATGATATGGACTATATATCATTACGAATGCCAGTTCTGCGGCGAACTTTTCGACCGTATAATACCCGAAGGCGAGCTTGAGTGGGACAACATAGCCCCGGATGATCTTGACGCCCTTATAGATGATGACGATAAACCCAAAGGGTATCCGCATTAACAACAGGCCGAACCTCTCAGAAGAGGATGTAAACAAAATTCTCATTGTCAAAAACGGGCTGGAGGATCTCAACCTGATAATTCAGGAGATTGAGCACACCTACCAGATACTGGACAGTGAAGAAATAAGCGAAAACGAAAGGGAACTGAACAAAAGAAGGCTGAAATCGCTGGAAAAACTCATGGCAGATATAAACGCCAGAGTGAACACCGCGATTGACAATGAAATAGACAAATCAAAATTTTCTTAAATATACGGAGCAGAGAATAATGCCGAAAGAGATACCGACGCGAATCGACCCGAAGGAATTTGAAGCAGACATTTACGCGGAATGGATAAGGGACAACAGGTTCCATGCCGATGAAAATTCGGAAAAACCCGCTTACTCTATAGTAATACCTCCTCCCAACGTCACAGGCTCGCTTCACATGGGGCACGCGCTGAATAATACTTTGCAGGATATTCTCATCCGCTACCACCGCCTCGCGGGTTTTGAGGCTCTCTGGATGCCCGGAACGGATCACGCAGGGATCGCAACGCAGAACGTGGTGGAAAAACAGCTTGCCGCGGAAGGAACAGACAGGCACGCCCTCGGACGTGACGCCTTCATAGAAAGAGTATGGAAATGGCGCACTGAATCCGGCGGAACGATAATAAACCAGCTTAAACGCCTCGGCTGTTCCTGCGACTGGGAGCGTGAACGCTTCACAATGGACGAAGGCCTCAGCGCCGCTGTCCGCAAGGTGTTTGTAACACTTTACAAGGAAGGGCTTATCTACCGCTCGGACTATATAGTAAACTGGTGTCCCAGATGCCACACAGCCCTCAGCGACCTTGAAGTTGAGCACGAGGACACGGAAGGCGGATTCTACCAGCTTCTTTACCCCGTGAAAGACAGCGATATAAAACTCACAGTAGCCACAACCAGACCGGAAACAATGCTGGGCGATACCGCAGTTGCGGTTCATCCGGATGATGAAAGATATAAACACCTCATAGGCAAAACAGTTATCCTGCCCCTTATGAACCGCGAGATCCCCATAATCGGCGATGAGTATGTTGATATGGAGATGGGGACAGGCTGTCTGAAAGTCACCCCCGCTCACGATCCAAACGACTTTGAAATAGGCAGAAGGCATAACCTGCCCGCTGTCAAGGTGATGGACGAAAGCGGCAAAATAAACGTCAACGGCGGGCAGTTCGCGGGGCTAGACAGGTTTGTCGCCAGAAAGCAGGTCATCGAAGAGTTGGACAAGCTCGGCTTCTTCGTAAAAAAAGATGCGCACATGCACAGTGTAGGCCACTGCCAGAGATGCACAACGATTGTTGAACCCACAATATCAAAGCAGTGGTTCGTGAAGATAAAGCCTCTGGCGGAAAAAGCCATAGAAGGCGTTGAAACGGGCGACATCAAAATATACCCCGAATCATGGAAAAACACATACTACGAATGGATGTACAACATCCGTGACTGGTGCATCAGCCGTCAGATATGGTGGGGGCACAGAATCCCCGCATGGTACTGCGCAGGCTGCGGCGAAGTCATAGTGGAAACGGAAGACCCCGATACATGCCCGAAATGCGGCAGCGCAAGCCTCACACAGGATCCCGATGTTCTGGACACATGGTTCTCCTCCGCCCTCTGGCCTTTTTCCACAATGGGCTGGCCGGAAAAAACCAAAACTCTGGAAAAATTCTACCCCACATCCTGCCTTGTCACAGGGTTTGACATCCTTTTCTTCTGGGTGGCAAGGATGATAATGGACGGGTATAAGTTCATGGATGAAAAGCCTTTTAAAGAGGTTTACCTCCACGCCCTCGTGCGTGATCAGCACGGGCAGAAAATGAGCAAATCAAAGGGGAACGTAATAGACCCCCTTGTGATGATAGATAAATTCGGCGCGGATTCCTTCCGCTTCACTCTGGCGGCTTTTGCCGCTCAGGGGCGCGACATAAAAATGTCCGAAGAGCGCATAGACGGCTACAGAAACTTTGTGAACAAGATATGGAACGCCTCAAGGTTCATAATGATGAACTTTGACGAAGGCTCCCCCCTGCCCCCTGCCGACAGACTGAAAATTGAGGATAAATGGATTCTCATGAACCTTCGCAAAACAGCGGAGCAGACCGCCGAAGCCATTAAGAAATACGACTTCAACGAAGGCGCGCTGAGCATATACAGCTTCTTCTGGCATAAGTTCTGCGACTGGTACATAGAGTTCATCAAGCCCAGAATCTACAATGAGGAAACCAAGGCGGACGCAATGGCGGTGGCGGCTTATGTTCTTGAGAAATCGCTGATTATCCTTCATCCGTTTATGCCTTTCGTGACGGAGTATATCTACAAAATGCTCACGGACAAAGCCTCCATAATGGCTGAAACCTATCCGGAGTTTGACTTTGCGTGGCAGAAGGAGATGGAAGAGACTGACGCCGTTATTGAGCTTGTGAGCCTTATCCGAAACGTGCGCGGCGAATACAATGTTTCCATGTCCAAACAGCTTAAAGCATGGGTCAAGACAGACAGCGCAAAGATGAAGGAACTCTTCACCCACGCAAAAGACAGGGTAATCAACCTCGCAAGGCTTGAAAGCATGGACTTCACCGATGCTGAGCCCGCGGATTCAGTGGCGAATATCGCAGGCAGTTTCACAGTGTTTGTCCCCCTTCAGGGTCTGATTGACGTTGAGGCGGAGATCAAAAAGCTTGAAAAAGAGCAGAAAGCGGTGGAAAAAGACCTCAGTGTTTACGGCGGCAAGCTGAAAAACGAGAAATATCTCGCCAATGCCGCGCCTGAAATCATTGAAAAAGACAAAAAGAAATTTGAAGAGGCAACGGCACTCGCTGCCAAGATAGAAGAAAACCTCAGGAGACTGAAAAGCCAATGCTGATAAACGGATATACCAGAAGGCTCATACAGCTTGCCCTCGATGAGGACATAGGCACGGGCGACCTTACCGCCGGAGCGTTTGAATCCTTCAAATCTCAGGCGACTTTCAACTTCATCGCAAAGGATAACTGCATAATCTGCGGAACAAAAGTCGCGCAGGAAGTCTACTTCATGCTTGATCACGAGGTTAAGGTGGAGTTCTCCGTAAAAGACGGCGACCGCATAACCGAGCGCCGCATAATCGGTCAGGTGACAGGCCCTGCAAGCTCTATCCTCACCGGAGAGAGAACCTCGCTCAACTTCCTCCAGAGGCTCTCAGGCGTTGCCACCAACACAGCAAAATATGTGGAAGCCTTGGGCGATTCAAATATAAAAATACTCGACACGCGCAAAACAACCCCCGGCTGGCGAAGGCTGGAGAAATACGCAGTGAAGACAGGCGGCGGATGGAACCACAGGATCGGCCTCTTTGACGGCGTAATGCTGAAAGACAACCATGTTGACGCGGCGGGCAGCATAACAGGCGCTGTTAAAAACGTCCGCAGGTTCATACCCACCACAGTCAAGGTGGAAGTGGAAACCCGCAACCTGAAAGAGGTTGAAGAAGCTGTTCAGGCGGGAGCGGATATAATCATGCTCGATAATTTCGACATCCCCACCATCGAGGAAGCTGTCAGAATCATTGATAAAAGGGCAAAAGTCGAAGTCTCCGGCGGTGTGACGCTGGAGTTTCTCAGACTGCTCAGAAACGTGGATGTGGACTATGTTTCCATAGGCGCGCTCACCCACCAGGCCACAGGAGTTGACATCAGCCTTAAAATGCGGGGTTAGTATTGAAAAAGGTTCGCTTTTTCGACGGCAAAAGCATTCTTGTCTTCGGCATAATCGCCCTCGCCTTCTACACCCTCTGGCAGAGCAGGTTCAATGAGGCTCTGCCGGAAGGCTACAAGGCGGAAAAGCTCGAATTCCGCACCATTGAAGGGCAGAACTTCTCAACAGACCAGATCGGGATGCCGGTCATGCTTGTTTTTTTCAATACAAAAACCTTCTTCACCAGCAACATATACCCTAACCTCATTCTGAAGACCATTCCGGAGCTGAAGCAGATCGAAAAGGCCGGATATATGAAGCTTATAGTTGTGACCGATATTGAACAAACGCCCGAATCCGTAAGGGAGCTACTCGGACGAAAAAAGTATAAAATCCTTGAAAATAGCATCTATTTGAGTAATACTGAACTATTGTCAGGCTACTTCGGTGTACGGAGCTGGCCTCATTTTTTTCTGATGGATAAAGACAATACAATACTTTATCAGGATAAAGTCCCTTCTGTAGACAAGGTTATCCGCATACTTAAAGGAGTATAAATGCAGGACTTTTTTAACTTTCAGGATATTAAGGAAGAATATGACGTGGTGATTCTCGGCGCGGGTCCTGCGGGTCTCACAGCCGCTATGTACGCCGCCCGCGACAATCTCAGCACACTGGTGCTTGAAAAACAGTTCCCCGGCGGTCAGGTTGCCACAACTGAATTTGTGGAAAACTATCCCGGATTCCCTGAAGGGCTAATGGGGGCGGATCTGAGCGAGAAGATGTATGCCCATGCAGAGAAGTTCGGCGTTTTAATCCGCGCGGCGGAGTGCCAGCACATAGAAGTTAAAGGCGATTACAAATACCTCACAATAAAGAACCTCTCCTTCCAGATTAAGGCGAAGGCGCTTATCCTCTGTCTCGGCGCACACTGGAAAAGGCTTGAAGTTCCCGGTGAAAACAGGTTCTTCGGTCGCGGAGTTTCCTTCTGCGCCACCTGTGACGGCTCCTTCTACAAAGATAAAGAGATAGCCGTAATCGGCGGCGGCGATTCCGCCGTTGAGGAAGGGCTCTACCTCACCAAGTTTGCAAGCAAAGTAACGATAATCCACCGCAGGGACAAGCTACGCGCTGCGAAAATATATCAGGACAGAGCCCTCAAGCACGAAAAGATTAACTTCATCTGGGACACGGTGGTAACAGCCGTAAACGGCGATCAGAAAGTCGGCTCTGTTTCCCTCAAAAACTTAAAAACAGGCGAGGAATCCGAGCTTGAAGTAGCAGGAATCTTCGTTTTCATCGGTCAGACAGCAGACACAGGCCTTGTGAAGGATTTGGTGAAGCTTGACGAAAGCGGTTTCATCGTTGCTGATGAAACCACGGAAACCAATATCCCCGGAATTTTCGCCGCAGGCGACGTGCGCTGGAAACCGCTGAGGCAGATAACGACTGCCGTCGCTGACGGTTCTGTCGCCGCAAAAGCAGCGGGAAAATATATAGGCGAAGTTTTTGAACAATAAAATACGGAGTTGACACATGAAAAAGGCACTTCTCGTTTTCATTGCTGTCCTGCTTATCGGAAGTCAGGCCTACGCACAGACAAAAGTGAGCAGAATAGTGATGACCACCGGCATTGAAAACAAGGAACCGATTGACAATGTGAGCACCGCCAAAGGAGAAATGCAGGATATTTACTGCTTCACCGAGATCCAGACGGATGAATACCCCACCGAGGTGACGCACATCTGGATACACGGGAAAAACATAGAGGCTGAGGTCAGGCTTTTTGTGGGCTCGCCCAAATGGAGAACCTACAGTTCCAAAACCATTCCTTCCGAAAAAACAGGGGAATGGAAAGTGGAAATCTATGCAAAAAGCGGCCAGCTCATAGACTCCGTAGATTTCATGGTTAATGAGCAGTAACCCGCTTCTCAGCTTTGTGCCCACCCCTGTGGGCAATCTGGGCGACATAACTCTGAGAGCTGTCGAAACACTCCGCGCGGCGGATATTGTTTTCGCCGAAGACACAAGAACAGCCCTCAAGCTCCTGAGCCATCTGGGGATACGGGTCAAGGTCGAGTCTTTTCACAAGGATAACGAGAAAAAAACAATACACCGGATAACCGAACTTCTGGGTGAAGGTAAGAAAATCTCCGTGATCAGCGAGGCAGGCTCGCCCTGCATATCTGACCCGGGGATGTATCTCTCCGCCGCCCTGCGTGAAGCGCAGATACCCTTTGAGGCTTTGCCCGGGGCAACGGCATTTGTTCCCGCACTGACACTTTCCGGATTTGACACGTCAGACTTCTACTTCCGCGGTTTTCTCCCGCACAAGCTTTCCGAAAAAAAGAGCGAGATCGAAAAACTCAGAAAAATCAACAGCCTGATAGTCTTGTATGAGTCACCGCACAGAGCGGCAGAAACGCTGAAACTTCTCATTGATAACTTCCCTCTTCCCGTATCCCTCAGCAGGGAGATAACAAAGCTCCATGAGGAAACACTGATGATACGCTCTGAGGAGGACATAAACGCCCTTACCCTCAAGGGTGAGTTTGTGTTTGTGGTGAACAACAGGAAAGAAGAGAAAGAGGAAGAAAAAGAGGATTTCAGGGAGCTGGCGGAAACCCTCATAAAAGAAGGGCTCTCCGCCAAGGACTGCCTGACAGTGCTCAAGGCCTTGGGCGTTAAGAGAAACGCCGCCTACTCAGCCATTAACGAAATTATAAACAGATGAACCGGCAAGGAAAATATTCAGCACTCCAAGCAGGATCAGGAAGGTGATCTGCTTCTTTCTGATCAGCCTGTGATCAAGCTTGGCTATGTTCCCCTGAAGTTCCGTGTTCACCGCTGATTTCACATAGTCTGCAAAATCCGCAAAATTTCTGAAATATGAAGATACAAAAACAAACTTTTCCGCATCGGAAAGAATCAGAATCGCCCGCATCTTCAGAAGTATAACTCCTATCTCCTCAAGAGAGCTGAGCTTCACGGCTTTTCTGCCGTAAACGGTGTAGAGGCGCACCTCATCCCCTTCGACTTCAAGGCGGCGGAAGTACAGCGATATGAAGTTAAAAAGCGCAAAACCGACCACAATGGCCGCTATGACCCATTTTGCTCCGTTCATCCCCGTAAAGGCGTGTGAAAACGAAAAAACCAGTGAAGAAACTATGAGAAGAAAGGAAAGCGCAACAGCGGCTGTTCCGACCCTATAAACCGTCAATTTCAAGCTCCAGCGGGAGTTTAAGCAGGAAGTTTCCGCTTCTGGATTCCAGCTCTCCCATTTCATTGTAAACCATGCGGATGTTATCATTTTTCAGCGCAACCATCAACCTTATAGCTGCGCCTCTGAAATCATCGGGATATTTGCCCATGTAGCTGTTTATCTGCTTCATCAGCCTCTGGTCATGATAATTCAGCAGGAAGTAAAGCATTTTATAGTAGTCAAAGTATCTGTCCTGAAAACCGAGGTTTTCAAGGGCGGAGAAGGAAGCCTCGGCGTTCACAAAATCCTCAAGCCAGATGAAGTAGTAAAGCGAAGCCTTATACAGTTCGGGATACCTGAAATCCAGATTGTTCAGCCTCTGGAGATAGTAAAGCGCGCGCTTGCTGTCGCCCATATATACCTGATAGTAGAAAAGCTCCTTGAGTATCACATTGTCGTTTATGTATTCATCGCCGTTTATTCCCGTGAGCTGTTTAAACTTTTTAACCTGAAGGTAGGAGCGCATAAACTTGTAGAACCTGTCGGTTATCATATCCTCTTTCTGCACGGGCTGTCTGTCTTCCATAATTGCGAGAAGATCACTCAGGCTGGCGCCTCTGAATATCCTGTCGCTCTTTAAGGGTTCAAGCCTGTCGGCGCCCTGCCCGCTCAGATATTCGGAAAGGGAAAGCAGCGCCCTGAGGAAGCCGTCCTCGGGCTTTTTCTTTCCGATGTCCTCTATAACGCCTCTGTAATCGCCCACGCCCATATCCGCCAGATATTTAGTGTAATAGATTATGTTAGGTACTTTTTCCCTGTCGTCTCTGACATCTTCCGCCCTGTCGCGCACCAGATTATATTCCTGATAGGCTCCGTTTTCGTTTCCTTCCATCTGGAGGCAGACCGCCTTTCCTAAATAAGCGGGAAAGTTGTATCTGTTCTGCACTATGGCATTGTCAAAGAATTTCACAGCCAGATCAGCCCTGCCCATGGCAAGATTGACCAGACCTATGTTGTACAGGGTGTACGGGTTATCCCCGAGAAGCTCGTTTGCCTGCCTGAACTCACGCATCGCGTCCTGATAAGCATATGCGAGAAACAGCGTAACCCCTTTGTTGTTGTGGGCTATGCCTTCGGAAAACTTAACGGATTTCTGGAGCTCCTCCAGAGCCATAAGCCTGTCGTTCTGCTGAAGCAGTTTGTATCCGAGAGCCACAAAATTAAGCATCTCGTCCGGCTCAATCAGCAGAGGATAAAGCACGGAGGAGAGTATGTCCTCGAACTCGCCGTTAAACCTGTATGAAAAGTTCATGTCGTCAAGCACGGGATCAAGGTGGATAGCTATCTCCGGATGCCTGCTTATCCGCAGATCTCTGGTGAGAGCGTCATTAAGGTGCACTTTGAGCTCGGTGAGCTTTTTCATGTTCCAGAGGTTAACGGTTTTATACCAGAAATATTCCGGCTTAAAGTCGTCAATAAGCTCCGCAACCTTGAGGGCATCGCCGTAACTGCGGTATTTCATCATTATGTACGCACGGTACACGTAATAATCGTTGTCTGTTTCCGGCGGAACGTTATCAAGCATCTTCTGTGCGGGGAGCATGTTGCCGCTGAAGATATGATACATAGCGCCCGCAAGGCTTACATAAGGTGAGGAAGCACGGGAGAACACAAGGCGGCGCACCTCTTCCCCTTTGTTTTCATAAACAAGCGAGTGCTTTGCGTACATGTACATAAGGGCATCGTTATTAATCGCCCTGAAACCGGCAAGAATAAGCTCGCCGGCTTTTCTGTACTCACCCAGAGCCTGAAGAATGTTGTAGTCTGTTATATAATAGGCTGTTTCCTGAGGATATTCGGCCAGAAGCCCTGTCATAACCTCGTGCGCTGTGTTCAGGGAGCCGCTTTTGAAAAGCGCCGTTGCGTATCTGTGCCTGTAATCCCTGTCGTTGTTGGTATCTGTGAGTTTTTTAAGGACAGAAGCTTCCTCTGCGTAGCTTTTCAGCATGTTGTAGTTTCTGGCAAGCAGTTCATAAACCTCTTCTGCGGGCTTGAACTTTTCCGCCAGCAGAAGGTTGGAAACCGATGTCAGGTAATCCGCTTTCCGGTGATATGCCGTGCCAAGATTAAAATAATCGGTGTAGGTTTTATAATCCAGTCCCTCAATTATTTTGATGCCTGTGTCAAACTCGCCTATGCTGAGCAGAAAATAGGCGTAGTTGGACTTAACAAACCTCGATTTGCCGTCTTTTTTCAGCGCTTCTTCGTAAAGAACCGTGGCACGGGCTGTCTCCCCTTTGCGGAGATAAATATTCGCCATATTCACAAGAAGCTTGCCCGATGCTCTGTCCTTCAGGAGCTCCGCCATGTAAAGCTCCGCCTCGTCCAGCTTTCCTGTCTGGAGCAGAACCACAGCAAGGTTGATATACCCTTCGGTAAATTTGGGGTCTTCTTCTATCGCCCTGCGGAAATATTCTTCACTTTTATCAATATCATCAAGCAGATAGTAACTCACACCCATATTATAGAACGCAACGGAACGGTTGATTTTCAGGCCTTCCTCATACTTGGCTATGGCCTGCTCAAAATTCCCCTGCAGAAAGAGATTGTTCCCTTCCTCTATACCCTTATCCTGCTCGGCTACGGCAACGCCGGAGATAGGCTGACTGTCGGTGAAGTTATCCTCAATCAGCTTTATCCGCTCCTCCTCGGAGCATGAAACAAGGGCAAGAACAAGGAAAAGAAAAAATCCCGCAAGATACGGACTGTAAAGCTTCAGCACTGCTCTGGCTGCACTTATATTCGTTTCCCTCAATCGTACTGAGCCATAAACAGACTTATGGCGCTGTCATTAAAATCGTCCGCTTTTTTTAAATATTAATTATTTTTTAGCAGTCCGGATTTTTCATAAGCTGTTCCGGTTTTCAGTTTTCCGCAACATTAATATTGAACACTGCTTACATGCGTGTTATCTTTAACTATATATATTTCATACATAAATCATAACAGCATGAATTTATTCAGAACAAAAATCTAAAACTCAGGAGAAAACTATGAAGAAAATTACCGTATTTATCGTTACAGGACTGCTGCTTCTCACAGCCGTGTCCGCATTCGCCGAAGGGCTTGATGATGTGAAGAAAAAAGGCGTGCTTACCTTTTCGCTGACCGGCCAGTACCCTCCGTTCAACTTTGTTGACGAGCGCAACAACGTCACGGGGTTTGATGTGGAAATAGGCAATGAGATAGCAAAACGCATAGGCGCAGAGGGCAGACCCGTAACAACTGCATGGGACGGCATAATAGCAGGGCTTATTTCATCAAAATACGACCTTATCTGCGGCAGCATGGCGATTACCGAACAGAGGCTCAAGTCCATCGACTTTTCCGAACCCTACTACAGAAGCGGGGCACAGATATTCACCGGAAACAAATCAGACATTAAATCCGCAGCAGATCTCAGCGGCAAAAAAATAGGCGTAACCCTCGGCACAACCTACGAGCAGTGGGTGAGGGAAAATATAAAAGGCGCTGAAATCAAAACCTACAAAGGCGTGCCGGACATGATCCTTGAGACCGCCACAGGCAGAATTGACGCCTTCGTGACTGATAAAATAGTCGGCGCCATGGCTATCAGGGATAAAAAAGCGCCGCTGAAGCTTGTGGGTGATCTGCTTTATGAAGAAAGGATGGGCATAGCCATGCGCAAGGGGAACCCTCTCCTGAAAGAAGCCGTTAACAAAGCCCTCGCTGATATGAAAAATGACGGAACATACGAAAAAATCAGCATGAAATGGCTGGGTATCGATGTCAGATAACATGAAGTCTGAAGGAGTCGGCTATGCTTGACTGGGGCCTGATGGCGCATTACTTCCCCTTTCTGCTTCAAGGGGCGGTGCTGACGCTCAAAATATCAGTATTCGCTCTGATTCTGGGGTTCATTTTCGGCATATCCGCCGCGCTTCTTAAACTTTCCAAAAATCCTCTTCTGAGAGGCGCGGCAGGCTTTTATATCTGGATTGTACGTTCAACACCTCTGCTTGTTCAGCTTTTCCTCATCTATTTCGGGCTGCCTCAGCTCGGAATAGATCTGGGTTCGTTCTTCTCCGGTGTTCTGGGGCTCGCGCTCAATATCGGCGCATACAACGCCGAAGCCATAAGGGGCGGCATCATGTCCGTTCCGCACGGCCAGATGGAAGCCTCGCGCAGCCTCGGCATGTCCTCAAGGCTCGCCATGCGCAGAATTGTCCTTCCGCAGGCCATGCGCATCGCCCTCCCTTCTCTGGGGAACAATTTCGTGATCCTCATCAAGGACACCTCCCTTGTTTCAACCATAACTCTGGTGGAGCTTACGCTGGCAGCCCAGAGGCTTATAGGCTCAACCTACAAGCCTTTTGAGATGTACCTGATGGCGGCGTTTCTCTACGCTGTGCTCACAACAGCCACAAGCCTGCTTCTGGGGCGTGTGGAAAAAAGAATGGCGTACTGAAAAGGGGGGGCACGGATGACGGAACAGATAATGGTGCAGATGAAAAATCTGCATAAATACTTCGGTGAGAACGAGGTGCTGAAAGGCATCGACATAAGCGTGCACAAGCGGGAGGTTGTGGCGGTCATAGGCCCCAGCGGCTCCGGCAAAAGTACGCTGCTGAGATGCGTCAACTATCTGGAGGAACCCACGGAAGGGGAGATTCTGATCGAAGGGAACCTTCTCAATATGAAAGGAATGAAGAACAAGGAGTTCCAGAAGCACTTAAACCGGATCCGCACAAAAGTCGGCATGGTTTTTCAGCAGTTTAATCTTTTCCCCCATATGACCGTTCTGGAAAATGTGACCGAAGCTCCTGTGCATGTGCTGAAAAAGCCGAAAAAACAGGCGGTAAAGCTTGCTGAGGAGCTTCTGGAGAAGGTTGGGATGCTGGAAAAAAGGGACGCCTATCCAAAAACCCTCTCCGGCGGACAGAAGCAGAGAGTGGCAATAGCCCGCGCACTCGCCATGGAGCCTGACATCATGCTGTTTGACGAAGCCACATCCGCTCTTGATCCTGAGTTGGTGGGCGAAGTTCTCAAGGTTATGGAGGATCTTGCCCGTGAGGGGATGACCATGATCGTCGTGACCCATGAGATGGACTTTGCCAGACGAGTCGCAGACAGAGTTGTGTTCATTGCCGAAGGGCGGATTATTGAGGAAGGGAAGCCCGAAAAGATTTTTACCGAACCCGCAGAGGAGCGGACAAGACAGTTTCTGGCAAGCTTCATAAACGGATTCTGAAAAGATAAAAACAAAAAGGCAGAAGCAAGCGCCGCTTCTGCCTTTTAAACCGCCGCCGGTTTGAACAATCAGCGGCATAAACTTAATATATGCTCATTATAAAAAATATCAATAGATATTAAACATCACGCCATGACCTTGTCATCTATGGCTTTGTTGGCGAGCCTGTCCGCCATTTTGTTCTGCTCTCTGGGTACATGATTAAAAGAAAACTTTGCCCCTTCAAGGGCTTTAATAAGTTCAAGGCGTATCTGCGCAAGGGTTTCGTTTTTTACCTTGTATTCGCCTTTCATCTGTTTCACAATCAGCTCCGAATCCAGATAGAAGTTTATCACTGACGGATTCATGAGTTTCGCCTTACGGGCGGCTTCAAGCACAGCCCTGTATTCAGCTACGTTGTTTGTGGCATGGCCTATATAAAGACAGCCCTCTTCGAGAACTGCGCCCTCTCCGTTCAGAATAACAAACCCGCAGCCGGCCTCGCCCGGGTTTCCCCTTGAGGCGCCGTCGGAAAATACTTTAAGCATCATTGCTTAGTCATCATTAAGCGCGTAGAGAAAGCGCTGGCAGTTCGGGCACTGGTGAAGAGCCTTTCCTTTCTTAACTTCAACATAGAGCTGGGGCGGAACTTTGATGTAGCATCCTGTGCAGATTTCGTCGGTAACTCTGACAATGGCGAGGTTGTTTCTGGCGTGTCTTACTCTTTCGTATTTGGATATAATGGATTTTTTTACAACTGCCTGTGCTTCTTCCCTTTTGGTTTTCAGTTCGGCGAGTTCGGCGGTTGCTTCTGAGTCTTCTTCGTTTTTCTGTGTTTCTTTTTCCTCAAGGCTTGCCTTGAGTTCGGTCTCTTTGGCCTGAAGCTCCTCAAACTTGCTTTGTGAGGCGCTTACAGTGTCCTGAAGCTCAAGGATTTTGTATTCCCCTTCGTTCACGTTCTTTTTCAGCACATCAAGCTCTTTAAGAACAGCTTCATATTCCTTGTTGTTTTTAACATTAGGAAGTTTTGACTGCGCCTTGTCCAGCAGCGCCTTGTTCTCTGCGCATTCTTTGGTGAGTTTCGCGAGGGTCTCTGTGTCTGCTTCGTGCTTGGTTTTCACCGTTTCGCACTCGGCCTTGACAGCCTCAAACCCGTTCCTCACATCTTTAAGAAAGCCCGGAACCTGAGAAACTTTCGTTTCCAGTTCGGCAATTCTGTTGTCCAGCTTCTGCAGTTCAATAAGCTGTTCCACTTCTTGGAGCATTGATCACCTCATATGTTTTATTGGAGAACTCTCATCAATAATGATTGTTTCTATATCTAACTCTTTGTTTATCCTTTCCGCCAGATGCTCCATGTAGCATCTTTCTGTTTCAAAATGCCCCGCGTCCACAATGCACACGCCGGCCTCATAAGCGTCCAGCGCGTCATGGTGCTTCATGTCCCCCGTGAGGAGGAGCTTAACGCCGCTCTGTTTCCACATGGAGGCTCCGCTGCCTGTGATTATGCCGAAGCCGCTGAACTGTGTATCAAGGGGAAATCCGTTGTAGCGCACGCTTTCGCAGCCGAGTTTTGTTTTCACCGTTTCCAGAAACTCTGCCAGAGTGAATTCTTTTCCGAAACTGCACCGTCTGCCGAGGGAAAACTCAGTGCCTATCTCCATTTTGTAGACATCATAGGCCACTTCCTCATAGGGGTGAGCCTTTATGACCTCTTCAATGAGACGGCTGAGATTAGGCGCAGTCACGACAGTTTCTATGCGGTATTCCTCCACCCTTTCAAGCTCGTCCTTCTTGCCTATGAAAGGGTTTGCGCCTTCCATGGGGAGGAAGGTTCCGGTTCCTTCTATATTGAATGTAACTTTTGAGTAGTTTCCGATGATTCCGGCTCCCGCTCTGTCTATAGCGTCACGCACAGCTTCCTCATGCCCTTTGGGAACGAAAACCGCATACTTGTACCAGTTTTCCTTTCCCTCTTTCACGAGTCCGCCTTCCACGGATGCGCCGAGTTTTTCTGCCAGATAGTCGTTTAAGCTGAAGTCCGCAAGGTCTGCGGATGTGTGGTATGAAATGATGCTGAGGTTTGCCTGAACGGCTTTTATGATTTTTCTTCCGAGTGCGTTTGCGGGATTTATGCTTTTGAGCTTGTCAAAAAAAAGGGGGTGATGAGTAATAAGTAACTCACACCCCGCATCAATTGCTTTGTTTATCGCCCCTTCACTGGGATCCAGCGCCAGAGCTGCCTTTCGGGTTTCAGCATCCGGACTGAGGCAGATTTGCAGTCCGGAGTTGTCCCAAGTGTACTGTCTGGACTGAGATACTGCATGTTTTTCAAGAAAAGCGATTACGTTTTTTATGCTGCTGCTCATAATTTTATTTAGAAAAAAATGGGCCAACTAGGAATCGAACCTAGGACCTCCCGGTTATGAGCCGGAGGCTCTAGCCAACTGAGCTATTGGCCCTTTATCCCGTTAAAAACGAGAAGGTTGTTTTACTTAAATATTAAAGCTTTGTCAAGAGCTATTCTACAAAAGTTTTAAGAATTCTGCTTCTGGTGGGGTGGCGCAGTTTTCTTAAAGCTTTAGCCTCAATCTGCCTGATGCGCTCACGGGTTACGCTGAACTGTTTGCCCACTTCCTCAAGGGTGTGGTCGGATTCGCAGTCGATTCCGAAACGCAGCTTGAGAACGTTTGCCTCGCGCTGTGACAGGGTGTTGAGTATCTGCTTCGTATGTTCGCGCAGCTTGAGGTACATAACCTCGTCTGCGGGGTTTGTGGCGCTCTTATCTTCTATGAAGTCGCCGAGACTGCTGTCCTCATCCTCGCCTATGGGCGTTTCAAGGGAAACAGGCTCTTTGGCTATCTTCATAACCTTTTTGATCTTCTCCACGGGGATATCCATCTTCTTGGAAATTTCCTCGGGGGTGGGCTCCCTGCCGTAGTCCTGCTGAAGCTGGCGGGTTATCTTCATCATCTTGTTTATGGTCTCTATCATGTGCACGGGGATGCGTATAGTGCGCGCCTGATCCGCTATGGCTCTGGTTATGGCCTGACGAATCCACCACGTGGCATATGTGGAGAACTTGTAGCCTCGTTTATATTCAAACTTCTCAACAGCCTTCATGAGCCCTATGTTCCCTTCCTGAATCAGGTCGAGGAACTGGAGGCCTCTGTTGGTGTATTTCTTGGCGATGGAAACAACAAGACGAAGGTTCGCCTCGATAAGCTTGCTTTTAGCGTTTTCCGTTTCCCTTTCACCCAGAAGAAGCCCTTCGTAAATAAGCTCAAGCTCCTGCTTGTCGCAGCCGAGTTTTTTGTATTCTTTAAGCAGAGTGTCACGCGCCTTGGAGAATTTCTTGACCACAAGCTCTTTCTCTCCGGCGGACTTGCCGGTGTCGTCACAGGCTTTCATAATCTCTTCATCGGTGATTTCAAGAGGGTCTTTTGAGGCTGTGATTTTCATAAGGCGGAGAAGCTTGCGGATGTCGCTCTGGGAGTCGATGACTCTGGAGTACATCTCTCTTATATCGTTGGCAATCTGGCATATTCTGGAGTAGTTCACCTTGATTTCAAGGAGTTTTTCGGTAATCTCGTCCACTGTGGACTGACGCTGTCTGTTCACCTCGATCATGTCTTCGACGTTGATCGAGCCGTCCTTGATTCTGGCGGCGAGTTCTATGTTCTCTTTCAGTTTTAGGTTTATGTCCTCGAAGATGCTGACAAACTGGGCGCGCATCTGCGCTTCCCTGTCTTCGGCGGCTGCGGCGGCGGCGCTTTTGGCCTTTTCTATCTCTTCCACAGCCTCGGCGACTGTTTTCTGGGGAGCGGCCTCTTCTTTTTCCTCGGCGTCTTCCTCGGACTCGTCAAAGCTTTCTTCCTCGGCTTCCTCGCTCTCGGCTTCCGCATCGTGCTCGGTGTCGTCAAAGTCTATTTCGCCGGATTCAAAGTCAAGCTCGTCATCCACATCCACTATATCTTTCAGCCTCATGGAACCGTCGTTTATGGCTTCGGCTATTTCCATGATCTTTTTGGCAGTGGTGGGGAAAAGCAGAACGCTTCTGATAACCTTGCTCTGTCCGTCCTCGATTTCCCTTGCGACCTGAATCTCCTCCTCCCTGTTGAGAAGGGGAATATTGCCCATCTCCTTCAGATAAAGGCGCACGGGGTCATCCGTGCTCATGGAGTCCTCAACACCGGTTTTCAGTGCGGCAAGAACTTCGTCATCCTCATCAACTTCGTCATCTTCATCATCTGCGGAAAGAAGGCTGCTGTTCTTGGATTTAGAATCTATAACATCGATCTTGAGCTGCGCCAGAAGCATGAGTATTTCATCAATGAACTCTGCCGAACTCATCTCTTCCGGCAGGATGTCGTTTATCTCGTCAAAAGTGAGAAATCCCTTCTCTTTCCCCAGCGCGATAATCTGTTTAACTTCCGGGGTCTTAATCTTTTTCGACATCTACCCTAAACCTCCGATTTCTTATCAATAACTTCGTTCCGAACCAGACTGTTCTGAAGACGGAGAAGTTCCATCTTCTCCTCAAAAGAAGCCGCTTCGGATATTTTTTTGGTCATGTTTTTCTTGAAAGCAGGCATAGCATTGCTGATGATCTTACCCCTGTTTTCCATTGCGGAACGGTAATAATCTTCCTGAGACTCTTGCTGGATACGCATTTCAGCAATATCCTCACCCACTTCGGGATCATTGACAAGAATTTCGATACTACCACCTTCACTAAAAACTTCAACCAGTTTTTTAAATATTTTCCGCGCAACCGGATCATGAAAATAGGATTCGGCAACGCCTTCGGTAAGTCTCTGTCCCAGATCTTCGGGAAGCTGGAACAGGCTTGAGAGGAAATGCCTCTCGCATATATAATTCAGTCCTGCTGAATTGGTCTTCTTTAAGTTAGTTTTGGCAAGAGAAAGATCAACGTCTTTTTTCATAATGTCTGGATCAACATCAAAGCGCTTCGCAACGGCTTCAAGGTAATGCGCTTTTCTGTAGGGATCCTTTATGCGCATGAGCTTCTCTTTTATTCTGCCTAAATTCACAAGCTTTCTGTTGAAGTCCGAGGACTTAGCCCTCAGAAGATCGA
>JBFWJG010000036.1:0-27968 GCA_050253335.1 Deferribacterales bacterium
AAGCAGGCTGAACCTGCGGAGGTTCACGAGCAGTACCAGCCTAAGACGGGTCTGGATGATCTTTTTGATGATCTGGAAATTGTCGTGGAAAAAGAGGAAGCTCCGAAAAAAGATGTTCCGGAAGCAGGCGAGATCAGCCTTGATGACCTGACTTTTGATTTTGACGGAGGCACAAAACCCTCAGGCGGAGCCGAACCTGCAAAAAAACAGGAAAGAGCACCGTCAATAACCTCCGGCGCTCTTGATGAGCTTCTGGAAAAATAGAGCGGGATGTTCGGATTAACTGAGCGCAAAAAAAAACTGATGCTGCTTAAAGGAAAGTTTACTCTCAAGCGGATAGGGCTTTATGCTCTTCTGCTTGCCGCTCTTGCGGCGGTTAATCTTGCCGCCGGCTCAAACATAGTCAACACCGGATTCCCCTGGTACTCCAACGTATCAATCTTTCTTCTTATAAACATAAACATCATCCTGCTTCTTGTGGTTTTCATCCTGATTTTCCGCAACCTCGGGAAAATGCTGGCGGAACGGCGGAAAAACATCTTCGGCGCACGCCTGCAAAGCAAGCTGGTTATGTTTTCCGTAATACTTACCGTTATCCCTGTCTTCATTGTTTTCGCGTTTTCAAGCACGGTCATCAACAAAAGCATAGACAAATGGTTTGACGCGCAGATAGAGCAGGCGCTGAAAAGCTCCATAGACCTCATGCAGAAATACCAGAACAGGCTTGAACAGGATATTATCGAGCAAAGCAGCAACCTGTCCCAGATTATATCAAGCCGCGACTTTATGCAGGTGAGGTACAAAAAAGAGTTGGACGCCTTTATCAAGGAATATTCTGCCAAAAACCAGCTCGACGGCATAGCCGTGTACAACAATCAGGAAGCGAAGATAAGCTCCGAAGAGAAGGGGGGATTCTTCTTCTTCTCCTTTGTTAACGGGGATGTGGTTAATGAGATTCTCAGCAAGCAGAGAGTCGCCCGCTACGAGTTCTTCGGCTATGAGCAGATCTACTGGGTCGGGCATCCTGTTGTTTCCAAAAGCAACGATAATCTTGTTCTCGGCGCTGTTTTCATTTACCGCAAGGTTCCGGCCAACGAGGCGGAAAAAGTCTCCAAGATTCTCGATTCATACAATAACTACAGCCAGACGCAGTTTTTCGCAGAGCCTGTGAAAAACTCATACAAGCTGCTTCTTGTGCTCATGACTCTCCTTGTGGTTTTTGCGGGGATATGGGGCAGTCTTATCTTCTCAAAGGGGATAACCCAGCCGCTGGAAAAGCTTGCCGAGGCCTCCCTCAACGTGTCCAGAGGCAATCTTGATGTCAAGCTTGAATCCGTGGGCGAGGATGAGGTGGGGGTTCTCACCGGAGCCTTCAATGACATGGTAAAAAGGCTCAAGGAGCACAACGAGGAGCTTAACCTCAAAAATGAAAAACTGGCTGAAATGTTCATGCAGATAGCAAAGGACAACCAGTATATCGACACGGTTTTCAAGAATGTTAAGTCCGCCATTGTGCTTTATGACGAAACCCTGCATCCGCTGAAATATAACGATCCGGCGGAAGCGCTGAGGATAAACAACCCTGACTCATTTGAGAGCAATGTTATAAACGAACTCCGTGAGTTCATGCTGAGCACCAAGGCCTCGAAGCATTTTCAGACCGAGCTCACCGCCGGAGATGACCTGCGTACCTTTGCCGTGACCATAACGAAGCTTTACGGTGCGGACAACAGCGTGGAAAATGTGGTTATGGTGCTTGACGACCTTACGGATATTATCCAGAACCAGCGAATGAACATCTGGCGCGAGATAGCAACCAGAATCGCCCATGAGATAAAGAACCCCCTCACCCCCATAAAGCTTACCGCCGAGAGGGTGAAAAAGCGTCTCGGAAAAACCCTTGAGGGCTCCGAAAAAGAGCTTGTGAACAGCAGTATGGACACAATTATAACCGAGGTGAACGAGCTCCAGAACATGGTGAACGAGTTTAACTCATTCTCCCGTCTGCCGGATCTGACCAAAGGCATTTTCAACCTGCGTGAACTGCTGGATGAGGTGACCGATTTCTACCGTCAGTCCCACCCGGACATCGAATTTGTTTATGAAAGCCGCGACTGCCGGATTAATGCCGACAGAAATCAGCTGAAGCGTGTTTTCTACAATCTTCTGAACAACGCCATACATGCGATGGAGAAAAACGGCAGAATAATCCTTTCCGTAACTGAAACGGAAGAGCTGTACTGCATAACCGTTGAGGACAACGGAGCGGGGATAGCGCCGGAGGACATCGGCAGGGTGTTTGTGCCTTATTTCAGCAAAAAAGCAGAAGGAACGGGGCTTGGGCTTGCCATAGTCAAGAAGATTGTTGACGAGCACAACGGAACAATTACAGTGGAGAGCAGGCAGGGCGAATACACCAGATTCAGCCTTGAACTGCCCAAAGGGGTGTGACATGAAGACGCTCATTATTGATGATGAAAAAAATATATGCACCACGATACAGGGAATCCTTGAGGATGAAGGCTATGAGGTGGATTACGCACTGACCTTCTCCGAAGGCTATGAAAAGCTCAAGAGCCAGATGTATGACTTCCTCTTTCTGGATATATGGCTGCCGGACAAGGACGGAATAGAGGGGCTGAAGGAGATAAAGCGCTACTACCCCGAAATTGAGGTGGTTATGATAAGCGGCCACGGCAACATAGAAAACGCCGTGGAGGCCATACGCTTCGGTGCTTGGGACTTCCTTGAGAAGCCGCTTTCCCTTGAGCGCATAGTTCTCATAGTCAAGCACCTTGAGGACAAGCTAAAGCTGATACACGACCTGCGTGAATACAAGTTCAACACCCTTAAAAGATATGATCTTATCGGCACTTCCTCCCGCATGTCGGAGCTGAAAAAGAAGATAGAGAAAATAGCCCCCACAAACGCATGGGTGATGATTACAGGGGAAAACGGAACAGGCAAGGAGCATGTCGCCAGACTTGTGCATATGCTCAGCAAGCGGGACAAGAAAAACTTTGTGGAGATAAACTGCGCCGCCATACCGTCCGACCTTATAGAGAGCGAGATGTTCGGTCATGAAAAAGGCTCATACACAGGAGCCCACGCCACCACAAAAGGCAAGTTTGAGATGGCGGACGGCGGAACCGTTTTTCTGGATGAAATAGGGGATATGGAGCTTGCGGCGCAGGCAAAGCTGCTCCGTGTGCTTGAAACCAGCCAGTTTACCCGTGTGGGCGGGAATGAGCTGATCAGTTCTGATTTCAGGCTCATCTGCGCCACCAACAAAAACCTTGAGGAGGAGATAAAAGCGGGCAACTTCCGCGAGGATCTCTATTACCGCATAAATGTTGTTCCCTTCGTTGTTCCCCCGCTTCGTGAGCGCAGCGAGGATATACCCTCCCTTGTGAACTTTTTTGTGCGTGAAGCCTGTTCCATGAACGGAATGCCGCTTAGGAAGATAGATGACGAGCTTATGATCGCCTTCACCCGCTTTGCGTGGCCGGGCAACGTCCGCCAGCTTAAAAATATCGTGGAGCGGATGGTGGTTCTGGCGGATGAGGACACGCTCACGGTCGAGGATGCGCCTTCGTTTCTTCTGGGTGCGCCGGAAAAACCTGTTAAGTATGACATAGAATTCAGCTACACTTTGAAGCACGCCAAAGAAAATTTTGAGAAATATTACATCCAGAATGTTCTAAAGAATAACGCATGGAACATAAGCAAATCGGCTAAGACTCTGGACATCGAGAGAACCTATCTTCACAGGAAGATAAAGCAGTACGATTTGGACAAAGACAAAAACGGCGGCTGAGTGAAAAAACTTATAAACATTTTTTTTGAGGCTGTTCAGGGGGTCATCTCCTACAGGCTCAGAACCTTTCTTTCCGTTTTCGCCATAGGTCTGGGGATTGCGGCGGTGACCCTTGTTGTCGCCGTGGTCAACGGAGCCTATAAATCCGTAACCGAACTCATAAGCACCTTCGGGCCTGATACCGTCATGGTCTTCGGGGGCGGCAGAAATGTGGCGGGACACGGCTTCCGCTCCATGACAATCACCGTGGACGATGTGCAGGCGGTTAAGGATGCCTTCCCCACAGCCTACAGCGTTCACCCTTTTCTGCCCAACGCTGGTACAAGGATATCCTACAGAGACAAGCACCACAGAGCTTTTGTCATAGGAACCCCCACGGCATACACTGCCATGGAATCATGGGAGCTTACCTCGGGAAGGGATATTCTGCCCATTGATCAGGAATCCGCGGCGAACGTCTGTATTCTTGGCGACACAGTGAAGAAAACCCTTTTTAGCGAGTCCGAAGACCCCATAGGGAAATATGTGAAGGTAAACAGCTTTTACTGTCAGGTCATAGGAGTTCTGAAGCCTGTCTCCTTCATGGGGATGCGGGGCGATATGAATGACAGGTTCATAATGCCCATGTCCGCCGTGATGAAGCGTATCTCCGGCCAGTACAAGCATATAATGATGCTGAGGGTGAGCTTTGAGGATATGGAAAACCTCAAGCAGAGAGCGGCGGAGCTGGAAAGCTTCCTGCGGATGCGGCATAACCTTGCTGACGATCAGGACAGCGACTTTATGATAATCAGTCCGGATATGATAATGAAGTTTTTCTTCGCAATCAGCGGGGCGATAATGGTCTTCATCGGTATAATGACCCTGCTCACTGTTTCCGTGGGCGGCTTTGTCATGGCGAACATGTTTCTCATCTCCGTTCAGGAGCGCACAAAGGAGATAGGCATAAGGCGTGCCTTCGGAGCCACAAAGTCCGACATTTTCAGGCAGTTCATCCTTGAGTTCGGCATAATAACGGTTCTGGGAGCTCTGCTTGGTTTTGTTCTCGGCGCGCTTGGGGCTAAGGCGGTTTCCGGTTTCGGCATATTCACAGCGGAGATCTCTCTCGGCGTGTTTTTTGCGGCTCTGGCTGTTTCCGTGCTTATTGCGGCGGTGTTCGGCACTGCGCCTGCGGGCAGGGCGGCCTCCGTTAACCCCATTGACGCCATAAGGAGCAGATGAATTGAGATACCTGCTTACCTTTAAGATAGTTATAGACGTTCTGCGTGCATATAAGGTGAGAACCGCTCTGGCGGTTACCGGAGTTCTGCTCGGCACATTCGCCGTGATTCTGGTGACAAGCCTCACGGCATCGCTGGAAAAAAAGGTGCGCGAGGAGATAGACAAATTCGGCGAAAACACGCTCACAGTTGTTGCGGGCAAGGTGCGCAGGAGAGCCTCCGCACAGGTGATATATCAGTCCACATCCCTTAAACCGTCCGACCTCAGGGATATTCGTGATGAAGTGAACGGAGTGAAGGCGGCGGAAGCCTTCACCATGCGCACTGCTCTTGTCACCTACAGCGGCACAACCATAAGCACCAGCGCAACAGGCGTCACGCCGGACGGATTCAGGCTGAAAAACCTTGTAATAGAGAACGGCGGCATGTTCACCGATGCGGACAACAGAAATATGGCTCGGGTCTGCGTAATAGGTTCCGAGGTGAAGACAAAACTTTTCGGGAATACCGATCCGGTGGGCAGAACAATCCTGATATACCGTGTTCCGTTTATCGTCACCGGAGTTCTGGAACCGATGGGGACGGATCTCACGGGGGCAAGCCTTGATGATGTTCTGGTGATGCCGCTGAACACCCACATGAAGCGCATAACCAATGTGGACTATGTGGACGGCATAATGGTGCAGATGTACAGATACGAGGACGAGGCGCAGGTAACCGCCGGAACTCAGAACGTATTGAGACGAAACCACAAAATCACGAAAGGGAAGGAAGATGATTTTGACATTATCTCACCTTCTGATATGATGGAGATGCGCACCAAGGCGCTTAACATTGTGAGCTTTCTCGGCAATATCACCGCCGCAGTCAGTTATCTCATAGGCGGGCTGGGGATATTCTCCATAATGCTGCTTATCGTCGGCCAGCGCAGGCAGGAGGTAGGCATACGCAGAGCAGTGGGCGCCCGCAGGCGGGATATAATGCGCCAGTTTCTGGGCGAGTCCGCGTTCATCGGCCTCAGCGGCGGATTTCTTGGCGGGGCTTTAGGTTTTCTTGTGTGTTATGCGGTTTTCGCTACTGGGAAGCTTCCTTTTGCCTTCAGTTCGTCAGGTGGCATCGCGGCGTTTGTGTCATCATTGTTCATAGGTGTGGTAGCCGGAGCTTACCCTGCGTCGATGGCCGCCAAAGTCAAGCCTGTGGACGCGCTGAAAAGCTGAAAGAATCCCATGGAAGGAGAATTTTTTATTATTATAAGAGATTCTTCGCTCTGCTCAGAATGACTTAGATAAATCCCACGGATGGGATTTCGCCGTGCGCAGCGAAGGGCGGTTTATCCGCCCGCGAGCGTGTATAAAAAATTGTCAGCAGGCTTGGTGCAGAAACCGCCGGAACCTAAGCGGCGGTTTTCCATGGAAGGAGAATTTTTTATTATTATATCAGATTCTTCGCTCTGCTCAGAATGACTTATATAAATCCCACGGAAGGGATTTCGCCGTGCGCAGCGAAGGGCGGTTTATCCGCCCGCGAGCGTGTATAAAAAATTCCCATGGAAGGAGAATTTTTTATTATTATGGACAGATTCTTCGCTCTGCTCAGAATGACGGTTTTGGAATGTTTTTTCCTGATACGTCATCCTGAACCCGAAGGGTGAAGGATCTCAGAAATTTTTTTAAGGCAGGTTTTTATGAAATCAGTACGTTACATGATAATGTCACTCACGCTGTTTATCGTGGCGTTCGGGATGATCTACTATATAAGCAGGTTTATGGGTTCAGAGTCTGACTTTGATTCCTTTCAGCAGTCCACAGGGAAGGGCAGCTTCGCCTCCGTTGAAAAAAGCAAGGAGGACGGCGTAAGTACGGTTCTTTTCAGGGGCATGAAGCTGTTTACAAACGGTTCAGGGCTTTCTTATGTATGCACGGGCGACATGACGGCGAAAACCGCAGATGATGAATCAGCCAAAATGATAATGAAATACAGATACGATATTCTCAATTACGCTCCGCAGGCGCTCAGCCCGCTGAAGGACTTTTCCCCGGAATCGCTGAAAACTGCCGCCGCCGAAACCGCAAGGCTTTATAAGGAAAAAAGACAGATCCCCGCTGATGTGGAGTTCGCCTTTGTAAACTGGAACTGCACCCCCGTCAGCAAGCAGAACTGATCCGTAACTGTTCCCGCAGGGTGAGGCTGAGCTTTGCCCTTTCCTTTTTAATTCAGAAAAACTGATAATTTTTTTTGACTTTTTCCCGATGAAGATCTATTCTTAATCTATAAGGCGAACATTTGTTTGCTTTTGTTGCGGTTGTGTGCTGTGTCACTGCGAGCGAAGGGCGGTTTATCCGCCCGCGAGCGTGTATAAAAAATTGTCAGCAGGCTTGGTGCAGAAACCGCCGGAACCTAAGCGGCGGTTTTCCATGGATGGAGAATTTTTTATTATCAATAAAGGGAGGTTGTAACATGTCTGAACCCACAAAAAGGCAGAAGCAGTTTCTGGATTTTATCGAAGAATTCACGGAGGCGAACGGATATTCGCCTTCACTCCGCGACATCGGCGAAGGGCTCAATCTCTCCTCCACTGCCAGTGTGAAAAAGATGCTGGACAGGCTGGCGGAAAGCGGATTCATCCGCCGTGCGTCATCCTCCGCTAGGGGGATAGAGCTGATGAGGAAGCGCTCCATCCCTGTTATAGGAAGGATCAAGGCGGGGATGCCTGTTATGTCCGAGGAAAACCTTGAGGGCTATATCTCTGTGAAGGATCTGGTAAGATCCGATTCGTTCTTCCTCCGTGTGGAAGGGGACAGTATGAAAAATAAGGGCATTCTGGACGGTGATTTCGCTCTTCTCCGCCCCAGTCCCGTTATTGACAACGGAAAGATAGGCGCCTTCCGCCTGAACGGAGAGATAACACTGAAAACCTTCCGCAGAAACAGGGAAGGAATGTTCCTTGTACCTGAGAATGACGACTACCCCATTATCCCTGTGCACGACGGGGACGACTTTGAGGTTATCGGCATTCTGGACATGGTTCTCCGCTTCTTCAAAGGCAGTTATGATATTAAATATTCATGAGAAAATCCGTGTCGGCGCTGTTTTTGACGGCGGATTTCCAAAGCCCGTATGGTTCGGTCTGCACGGTGAAAAGGTGCTGATCAAGGAAGTCTGCTACAAGTGGAAGGAACGTGAAGGCACTGATGTTATATATAAATTTACTGTGACAGACGGGTTCAATATCTTCGAGATAATGTTCAGCAGTATGGAAGTCTGCTGGTATCTGGTTGCGATGGATCAGGCGTCATGATTCTCTGCATGGATATGGACGCTTTTTTCGCATCGGTTGAACAGGCCTCCAATCCGTCTTTGCGAGGAAAGCCCATAGCTGTTGTGGGGGCGAAGGAGCGCACTGTTGTTGTCACTTCGTCTTACGAAGCCCGCAAATACGGCGTTAAAACAGGCATGAGCAAATACGAAGCGCTGAAGGTCTGCCCTTTTCTGACTGTTGTGAATGCGCGTAACAGAAAATATACTTATGTATCAAAGGAAATAACCGCTTTTTTGTTCAGAATCACCCCCCATGTGGAGCCTTATTCCATTGATGAGGCATTTCTTGACATCAGCGGCACAGGCATAGCTCCGCAGGATGCGGCCTACATGATAAAAAGCTTTGTTAAGAAAAACTTCGGCATAACCTGCTCAATCGGCGCCGGACCGAACAAATTCATAGCGAAGATGGCAAGCGGTGTCAAAAAGCCGGATGGCTATTACTGTGTGGAAAAAGACAATGTGATCGGCTTTCTGGACAGGTTTCCTCTGAAAAGCTTCTGGGGAATCGGGCGCAGGCTGAGCAGACGCTTTGCGGATATGGGGGTTTTCTCCCCTGCGGATCTCAGGGCGCTGGGCAGGGAGCGTCTTGTGGAGATGTTCGGTGTCAACGGGGATTTTCTGTACGGCCTTGCCTGCGGTGAGTACGCCTCCGGAGTGAAAACCGAAGAGGAGCCCATGAAGTCCATCGGGCACAGCCTGACCCTGCCTGAGAATATTTCATCAAGGGAAGAGGCGGCAGGCTATCTGCTCCAGCTTTCGGACATGGTTTCATCGAGGGCGAGGCGGCTTCGCTATTCCGGCAAAACAATAAGTGTGACGATACGCTATCCTGATATGGGAACCTTCTCGCAGGCTCATACCATCCCTTTTTTCACCTCCGCCACGCACCACATATACGCCGAAGCGCTGGATGTGTTTGATAAGCTCTGGAACGGCAGTGACATAAGACTTCTGGGCGTGTGCCTCTCAAGCCTTGTGCCGGACTGCGTGACCCTTTACAACATAGAGGACAGCGGCAAAAACTGGGAAGGGCTGTACTCCGCAATGGATGAGATAAATTCCAAATACGGCGAGCGCACTCTTCTGTTCGGCTCCGTGCTGAACTGCCGCCGCAAAGGCTCAAGCGTTATCTCCCCCGCATGGCGCCCCACGGGCGGCAGGCATGTGAATATTATTGACGGGAACTAATCAGCTTGTGTGGCACTCCCTGGAACAGTGAAAGCAGCCGTTCGCTCTTGGGTATTTCTTTTTTGCTTCAAAAACTGCTCCATGACATGAAGGGAAATCTCCCAGATATTCTCTGTTCTGCGGTTCAGGCATCCATGAACACCCATCCTTATGGACTTCATGATCTCCGTTTGCCTGTGCGTTTTTATTTACATAATAATGTGCCATAACGTGCCTCCTTTTATTCTCAAATTGTAACTTAAAATAACATAGTGATCAATTATCATGGGATAGATCTTAAATTTTTTTTGCTGAGCACTCCTTGCGTTCTAAAAAATTCATATTATAATAATCAGCGTACCGGGCCCCTCTGGCATTTTGTCCCCGAAATGCGATGTCGGTATGTTCCGTGCGGAACCCAAATATGGGGCTGAGATGTTCTATGAATACCTTTCATGCGTTCCTTTTTTCGGACTTTCTTCACAAACCCGTGTGGATGTGGCTTGTTTTTCTGGCCGTTGTTTTGTTCCTGCTTGTGCTTGATCTGGGTGTTTTCAACCGTAAGGATCACGAGATAGGTGTTAAGGAAAGCCTTCTTATGTCTGCTTTCTACATCGGCATAGGCCTGCTTTTCAGCCTCTGGGTAGGTAAAATACTCGGTAGTGAAAAAGCCTTTGAGTACCTCACCGGATTTGTGGTGGAAAAGACTCTTGCTATGGACAACATATTTGTCATAGCAATGATTTTCTCTTACTTCTGCGTGCCGAGGATATACCAGCACAGGGTGCTTTTCTGGGGCATTCTGGGAGTAATCGTTCTCCGCGGTATAATGATAGGTGTGGGTGCGAAGCTTGTCAGCGAGTTTGAGTGGGTGCTTTATCTGTTCGCCGCGTTCCTTATTTACTCCGGAGTGAAGATGCTTTTCAAGGGGGATGATGAGGAAGATCTGAGCGCAAACCCTGTGCTGAGATTTATCCGTAAAAAAATAAGGGTGACAAGAGATTTCCACGGACACAGCTTTCTTGTTTACCGCACAAACCCCAGAACAGGGCATAAGTTTCTCTATGCAACTCCGCTTCTTCTGGCGCTTGTTTTTATCGAGATAGCGGATATTATCTTCGCTGTGGATTCGGTTCCGGCAGTGTTCAGCATCACTACAGACGCTTACATTGTTTACACCAGCAACATATTTGCGATTCTGGGCTTAAGATCGCTTTACTTTGCTCTTTCAGCAGTGATTTCAAAGTTTTATTACCTGAAATACGCTCTTTCTTTAGTGCTGATATTCATAGGTTCCAAGATATTTGTTTCCGAGATGCTGCATCTGGTGAAGATTCCGCCTGCGGTGAGCCTGAGTGTGACTCTCGCCATACTTGCGGCGGGAATAGGTTTTTCTCTTGTGAAAGGGGAGGATAAAAAAGCCTAGGCTTCTTCCTCTTCTGATTTTCTTTCGGGTCTTTCAAACAGGGCGGCGACGAATGTGTTGCCCCCTTTTTTGTTCTTTTCCAGCGTTATGGAGCCGTCATAGAGCCCTGTGATATGCTTAACGATTGAGAGACCGAGACCGGTTCCCGTCTGTTTTCTGTTTTTGGATTTGTTCACTGTGTAAAAACGCTCGAATATTCTTTCCCTGTCCTCATCCGGAATAACGGGGCCTTCATCCGCCACCTGAATAACAGTTTCGTCATCCTTCCTGCTGATGCTTATCTCTATAACACTGCTTATGCTGTACTTGTGGGCATTGTCTGTGAGGTTTGTAAGCAGGGTCATGAAATGCTCCCTGAGAACGGGAATTTCAGTGCAGTCTGCCTTGAAAACAGTTTTTGTCTCAAAGCCTTCATAGCGCTCGTTCAGCTCCGCCAGAGCAGAATCAAGCTGAAGAGGCTCGTCCACGCTGAAGCCGTCCGGTATGTGCTCAAGTCTGTGGAGCTCCAGAATATCGTTTATGATATTGTTAAGCCGCTTTGAGTTGCTGTGGATTATGGTGAGAAACTTCTCAAGATTCTTTCTGTCAACGGAAGTATTGGAAAGAAGCGTCTCGGCATAGCCCATAATCATGGCGAGAGGGGTTTTGAGTTCATGGGTTATATTGCCGATGAGTTCCGTCTTGAAGTCCTCATACTGGGTGCGCTCGGTTATATTGTAGAGGACAATGAGTATCTCTTTATCAAGATAGCGCACGTGGACATCAAACATCTTCTGCCGCAGTTCGAGGTGGTGAATACCGTCCTCCTGCCACTCCAGAACCCTGCTGATGAAGTTGATAGTGTCCATACTGTTGAGTGAGTCGACTATGTTTCTGCCGTGGGTGAGCTCACTGCCGAGATGCTCCGCCGCTTTGCTGTTGAAGTGTTTTATCCTGTGCGATGTGTCCAGAAGGATGATGCCTTCATTGAGTATGCTGAAGACATGCTGAAGCTTATGGCGTTCGTTCTCAAGCTCGTTCTGCTTTTTTGTCATTGAACTGTACATGCGGTGGAATATGTCCGACACTTTGGACATGGTTTTATCCCCGAAGACGGGAAAGCTGATGTTTTTATCGCCGGCTTCAATCCTGTCCGCTATATCTGCAAGCTTCCGCATCGGAACAGAAATTCTGCCCGCCAGAAGAAAGGAGATAAGACCGGAGGTGGCAACAGAGAGAAGCAGAAGGCGGAAGTTGTAGTCAAGCGCCTTTCTGTTGTGTTCCGTGTCTGCGCTGTCTGATTTCTGGGAAAAAGCAGGGCTTCTTCCGGCGGCCTCGCGGCTGCGCAGCTCAGCATCTTCCGCCAGTCTGCCGGAGTAGTGAAGGGTAAGCATCAGCACAAGGGTGACCGGAACAAAGATGGTGAAGAAAATGCCGGTGAAAAGTCTCATGTATCGGCGCGGTATCCTATTTTCGGTACTGATTTGATGATTTTTCCTTTATCGCCGAGTTTCTTTCTCAGGGAGGAGATGTGGGTGTCAACCGTTCTGGAGTACACATCAGTGTCATATCCCCACACGGCGTTTAGGAGCTGGTTTCTGGTGAAGACTCTTTTCGGGTTCCTGAGGAAGGTCACAAGCAGTTCATATTCCTTGTTGGTGAGCACGATTTCATCTCCGTCGGCTTTGACTGTGTAGTTCACGGTGTCAATTGTTATGCCGGATTCGGAGATAATCTTGTTTTCCATAGCGGGTGTGCGGCGGAGGATCGCTTTTACCTTGGCGGCAAGTATGTTCATACTGAAAGGCTTGGTGAGATAGTCGTCCGCGCCGTTTTCAAGCCCCTTGATTATGTCGTTCTCCGTGTTCTTGGCGGATATGATTATCACGGGGATGTGGACGTATTTCTGATTGTGGCGCACTATGCTGAGGAAATCCATTCCTTTCAGTCCGGGAAGCATGAGATCAAGCAGTATTACATCGGGACTGAAGTTTTCGAGGTGGATTAGCCCGTCATTGGCATCTGCGGAGCATATTACTTCGTAGTTTTTCTGCTCCATATTAAACTTGATCAGATCGCTCATTTCCTCGTGGTCTTCAATAACCAGTATTTTTATCATATCGACTCCTTTCCTGCGCGCCCGAAGGCTTTTTCAGGCGCGCTGAGGCCGTCAGTCCAGCTTCTGGTGGCGCACAACCTTTCCTTCCACCATGAAGTAGACAAGCTCGGCAATATTGGTTGCGTGGTCGGCTATCCGCTCTATGCATCTTGTTATCTGCATCAGGGAGATCACCCCCGCTGTTTTTTTGATGTCCTCTGCGATGTATGTGAGAAGCTCACGTATAATCTGCGAGTGCAGGCCGTCTATTATGTCATCTCTTTTGATTACATGGTATGCCGCGCCTGTGTCTTTGTTGAAGTAAGCGTTGACTGCGTCATTCAGCATGACCGCCGATGCCTCGCCCATTTTCGGCAGGTCTATGTAGGGCTTTATCTGCGGAATTTCGTTCAGCTTGAGCACTTCCTTGGCGATATCCACGCTATAATCGCCTATGCGTTCAAGATCCACAATGATTCTGGACGCTGTGAGAACAAAGCGGAGATCCACCGCCTTCGGCTCATAAAGGGCAAGGATCTTGCGGCAGAGCGCGTCCACCTCTATGTCAAGATTGTCCACCTTGTCATCCCAGGCGATAATCTCTCTTGCGAGGTCGCTGTTGCGCTCAACAAGGCTTCTTACCGAGCCTTCGATCATTGTCTCGCATTCCTTTGCCATTTCCGCTATCAGAGCTTTAAGCCTGATATAATCAGTTTCATGCTGCTGTGACATATAACACCCCTTCATCAAACATAAATGTTATATTCATCCGCATATGCAGGTTTTGAAGTCTGTACATATTGCCTGTGGAGAATACTTTTATTCATTATATCAAACGCGCACTTTTATTAACATGAGTTTGGAGCTCATTTTGAAAAACAATTTAACATATTTCAATTCTGTGACGCCAATGTGAGATAAATGTCAAATAGATGTTAATTAATTCATTTTTCCTTACGGGGTAAACTTTTTTGAACATATATACATAATTTACCTTTCAATTTATTTTAGACTGTATTAAACTTTGTTAGACAAAAACGCAGGAGTGTTTATGAGAGACAGAGCGCTTTCCGGAAGCATGGAAGATTACCTTGAGACTATTCTTCTGCTTCAAAAGGAGAACCCCGTTGCCAGAGCGAAAGAGATTTCGGAAAAGCTCGGCGTCAAGATGTCGTCGGTAACAAACGCACTCAAGCACCTTTCCGAAAAAGGCTTCATTAACTACGACCGCTACAGCTTCATTACCCTCACCAAGGAAGGGGAGAAGTACGCTGAAAACATTTTTCTCCGCCATGAGGTTCTTAAAAAATTCCTCAAAACTGTTGTGGGACTGAGCGAAGATCATGCGGAGGAGAACGCCTGCCGTATGGAACATGTAATGGACATGGATGTTATCAGCAGGATCAATAAGCTTGTGGAGTTTCTGGAGAGAGAGAACATTTCTCAGGAATTTAAAAAATACCTTGACGGAACAGACTAGCAACAACGCGGGCAGCCCTGAAACGGCTGCCTTTATTTTTTCAGGGCGGTTATCTCCCTGAGCAGTTTTCCGGCTACGGAGGTGAGAAGACTCATCTCCCTTGCCGACCATTCCTTTGAGTCAAACATCATGTTTATTTCCCTAAGCTTCAGCTCGTTGTTAACCCCGTTGAGATAGCCCGACACACTGAGCAGTTCTGCGAACTTATCACGGAAAATGCGTTTCTCTTCCGCTGAAGCGAAGTCCTGTCTGTCTATTTGTATTTCTGTTTCGGAAAATGCCTGCCTAAGTCCCCACAGAACAACCAGAACCGCATGGGAAAGGTTCATGCTGGGGCAGGTGTCCTCCGTGGGCAGGGAGACCCTGTAGCGGCACGCAGAGAGGTGTTCGTTGGAGAGTCCTCTGGCTTCGTTGCCGAAGAGAAGTCCTATCGTTTTTCCTGCGGCTATTTCGGTTTTTACGGTTTCGGCAAGTGAGGAATAAGGAAGGGCGCTGTCCCACGGGTTTCTGGGGCTGAAGCCTATCAGTATGTCTGTTCCGGCTGTGAGTTCTTCAAAGGATGTTTTCTTGAGGGCATTGTCAAGAATGCGGGAAGCATGAACCGCATACCTTGACGCCGCCTGCTCCCTTCCGGAAAGGGGGCCTGTGAGCTTCAGTCTTTCAAATCCGGTATTCGCCATTATCCGGGCTATGTAGCCCAGATTGGCCGCTCCTTCAGGTTCAGACAGAAGTACAGTGATTCTTTCTTTCGGGTTCAGCATTCAGGCTTTGTTGCTGAGGCTCAGCATAAGACGGTAGTTCTTCATTACCTTGCTGTAGTAAACCTGCGGAAGACCGCTTCCGCTCTGGAGCTTTTTGCGCAGGTTTCCCGGCCCGAGGTTATAGGCGATTATGGCGTGTTTCTGGTTGTCATATTTATTCATGAGGTAGGAGAGGTAGCCTATGCCGAGTTTGATGTTTGTGACGGGGTCAAAAAGCTCATCAGCCTTTCGTATGTCCACATCAGGCTTCTGATCGGATATGTAGCGGGCTGTTCCGGGCAGAAGCTGCATCAGCCCCATAGCGCCTTTGTTAGATACTGATTTTCTGTTAAACGAGCTTTCCGTCTTGATTACAGCAAGCACCAGATAGGGGTCTATGCTGTGTTTGCGGGATTCGCTTACTATGAGGTATGCAAGATCCATTGTTGACAGACCGCCCTGGGAGCGGCTGAATGTTGATAAAATATCCCTGACATCCAGAACCTGTGTTGCGAATGTCATTTTTTCCCTTTCAGCGTTCAGTTTCTCTGATACGCTGACCATTTTGCTTTGCTGTTCCTGCGCTTTTTCTTCCATACCGCCGAGATTGTAGTTTACGATGTTAAGGAAGAAGAAGTTCACGGCGAGCAGGAAGAATATAAACACTGACAGCATCAGCGCTATAGGTCTAGCCTGCATTTCGATAGCTTTCATTCTTTAAATGACGCTCCTTGCGTAAATTAGGTTTTTACCGGTCCTATTAACGGACAAATCATTCACTGAAAAATTCAGATTACAAAACCTTAATTTTGGTATCATCATGCTTCTTATTGCGAAAAAATAGTCCATGGAGTATGAAGTGTAAAGTGAAAAAATTACACTTCGCTCAAAAATACTGACAGGATAAAGGAAAAAAATTCAATTTTTATGTTCCGTTTCCCTCCGCTTTTCAAAGCAGAATTTATAAAACGATATAAAAGGTTTTTCACGGATGTGCTGAAAGACGGCATAGTAACAACTGTTCATAATCCCAATACCGGCTCGATGAAAAACCTCCTCACCCCCGGAAATCCCGTCCTGTGCTCTGTTTCAGATAACCCTGCCCGAAAGCTGCCCTGCACCCTTGAGGCTATGTGCGTTAACGGCGAGTGGCTTGTGGTTAACACCATGGTTGTGAACCGTATAGCCGAGAGCGCAATAAACGAAGGCGAGATTGAGGAGTTGGGCTGTGTCAGCCTGTGCCGCAGGGAATATCCATATGATGAGGCGCGGTTGGATTTCTATGTGGAGTCGGACAGGGGAAAGCTCCTGATAGAGGTGAAAAACTGCACCCTGTACGATGACGAAACAGTGATGTTTCCCGATGCGGTGACAACGAGAGGCAAAAAGCATCTGGAAGTGCTTCAGAGAGCAGTCAAAGACGGATACGGCGCATATATGCTGTATATGTGTCAGGTGAAACGGGGCTCTTTCCGTCCCGCACATGAGATTGATCCCGCTTACGCCGCCGAGTTTGAGCGGGCAAAGGCCGCCGGAGTGAAAATTCTGGTTTATTACACTGACTTTGATCCGGAAGAGGGGACAGTCAGGCTGAGGAAGATGATTTAGTTTTCCCCCTCGGATCGCTCCGTCTCATATTATAAATATACAAGAATCCTTAAATCGTGTACAATAAGTGAATTGTGTGAAAACTTAGTGTTTAGGGGAATGTATGAAAAAAATACTCATTATTAAATTTATATTTTTATATTTGGTGTTTATTAACGGGTACTCCTACGCATCGGTACAATGTGATTATACTATTAATGACTATATCATTGGTGACGACTCATTAGCACGCAGTAACGGACAGTTAATCACTGGGACAGTTTGCGGATACTATGGGGACGGTAAGTTGAAATTTGAAGAACCTTATAAATCCGGACAAATAGATGGCATTGCTAAGTACTACAACGAGAGCGGTAAGCTATATGTGGAAGAGCCATATGTAGCAGGACAAAGGGAAGGTCTTAAAAAGATCTACTATGAAAGTGGTAAACTAAAAGCGGAGATTCCTTTTAAAGTCGATCAAGCAGAAGGTATTGTTAAATCTTACTATGAAAACGGCAAACTAGAAGCAGAAGAACCTTATAAATCAGGACAAAGGGAAGGTTTTAAAAGAATCTACTATGAAAACGGCAAACTAAAAGCGGAGATTCCTTTTAAAGCAGGACAAACAGACGGCATTGCTAAGTCTTACTACCATAGTGGCAATCTGGAAGTGGAAGAGCCGTATGTTGCAGGACAAAGGGAAGGTTTTAAAAAAATCTACTATGAAAACGGTAAACTAAAAGCGGAGATTCCTTTTAAAGTAGGACAAACAGACGGCATTGCTAAGTCTTACTACCAAAGTGGCAATCTGGAAGTAGAAGAGCCATATGTAGCAGGACAAAGGGAAGGTCTTAAAAAGATCTACTATGAAAACGGCAAACTAACTGCGGAGATTCCTTTTAAACTAGGACAAACAGATGGCGTTGCTAAGTTTTACTACCAAAGTGGCAATCTGGAAGTGGAAGAGCCATATGTAGCAGGACAAAGGGAAGGTCTTAAAAAGATCTACTATGAAAGTGGTAAACTAAAAGCGGAGATTCCTTTTAAAGTCGATCAAACTGAAGGTGTTGCGAGATTCTACTACGAGAGTGGCAAACTTGAATCTGAAGAGCCTAATAGAGCAGGACGAAAAGAAGGGATTGTAAAGTTTTACACAGAGAGCGGCAGGCTCAAACAGGAATCTCCTTACAAAGGTGGACAAAGAGAAGGTATTACTATAGTCTACTATGAGAATAACGGCAGACTATGGGGCAATATTACTTATCGTTCCGACACTGCTGTTAGCGGTGTCTGCGCAGATAAAAGAGTGTTCACCTCTGCTGAAGTAACAAACTGGAATAATGGGTATGAAGTCACTTGTAATGACTAAAGCTATTTGATGACTGTTTGGTACTCCGCGGGCACATCCTAGTGCCTGCCTTGCATCCTCACATATACCCAATTAGTGCATACATTGCGTCAGTGTCTCTTATCTGGCCGGTTTTGATTTTCCAGTCCAGCTCGGCGAAGCGGCCTGCGAGGGAGGCGAGCTCACCGGGCTTCCACTTGGAAGCGTCTGATTTGATTTTATTGAGTATGAACATCCGCTCCTGAAGAGCGGAAGGCACTTTTTTCTGTAAATATATCTGCTTCATTCTGCGGGCGAGGAGGACAAAGATTATGGTCACCGCCTCGTCCCCTTTCAGAAGATTGTCCAGTATGCGTATGCATCCTTTGCGGTCTCTTCCTGCGAAGCTGTCTATGAAGGCGAATATGTTTTCCTGCTTTTCCGCTGTGATGAGTTTGAGTATATCGTCTGAGGATGCCGGTTTTTTGTGAGCGTAATAAAGAGAGAGCTTGTCCGCCTCGCTTCTTATCTGTTTTATGTCTCCGGCGAAAATATCGTATATTTCATCTGCGCATCCGTAGTCGCAGGGGAGGGAGTGCTTCTCAAACGCCGCTTTTACTTCCATGACGCTGTCACGGCGGGTTTTCTTCTTTTCTATTATTGTTCTGAAGCCCTGAAAACCGCCCAGTTTTTTCTCAGCGTCAGCATTCGCAGTGAGGATTATCACAGCCTCGGGGCATCTGTGCGCCTGATTCATGAAGGTTTCAAGATCTTTGATTTTGTCTGCGTTATGCACAACGGCAAGTTTTACAGGATTAAACAGTGAAGGGGAGGAAACAAAGCTGAAAAAGTCGGAAAGGTTCATTTCATCGCCGAACCAGACAGTATCTTCCGGATCGTCCAGAGATGCGCGCGCTTTTTCCGTTTCCTCGTCAATAAATCCCGCAGAGCCGAGGATTATCAGTTTGGAATCATGGTCTGAAGTCATGGTAAAAATCCGTTAAAGCCTGTCTGATAACGTAGCTGATGGCATCAGTCCTGTTTCTTTTGTTTTTACCGAGATCGCTTGTGAGGTCGTAAACAGTTCTTCCGTTAAAGCTGTCGGAAAAGATCTCCTTTCCCGTTCTGTCGTGTATTATCACTTCCAGTTCGCAGGCAACGGAAGATGTGCCTGTCTGCCCTGTTTTGGTTACGATTTTGGATTCAAAATTAAGCTTTCTCAGGCGGAGATCAGCCACGTATCTGCTCTTCCCGTTGTCTCCCAGTGCGCCTCGACTGCTGAAAAAGTTGACTGCCACGTCCTCTATCTCCCTTTCGAGATCAGGTTCGGAGGACATATTATAGACGCTGGCTATGGTGAGGGTATAGTTTGCCCGCTCTTCCAGACCGACCATTCTGTATCCGCATCCGCCTGCAAAAAGAAGTATGAGGACAAGGGCGGAAATTCCGCCCTTTAAGCCTTTCAGCATTTATTTCACCACGATGTTTATCAGTTTGTTAGGGACAAAGATCTTCTTTACGATCTCTTTGCCGTCGGTGTAGCCCTTCACTTTTTCATCATCGAAGGCGGCAGAGAAGGCATCATCCTGAGGGCAGTCACGGGGGAGCGAAAGCTGTGAGCGCACCTTGCCGTTTATCTGCACAACAACTGTGACTTCGTCTGTTTTGGTGTATTCTTCAATGTATGACGGCCATTCGCTGCGGGAGAGAACCTCTTTCATTTCCGCCTCTTCCCAGAGCTCCTCAGTTATATGAGGGGTGAAGGGGTTGAGAAGTTTAAGAAGAGATGACAGAGCCTCGCTGAAAGCCTTTTTCTCTCCGTCCTCCTTGAGCCTCGGTTCTGCCTTGTAGAGGAAGTTCACAAACTCCATAAGCGCGGCAACCGCAGTGTTGAGGTGGTATTTATCTATATCCTGAGTAACTTTTTTTATCGTTGAGTGAGTGTGATACTGTATCTCTTTTATGAGAGCCTCATCCCCGCCTGTGCCGAAATCCTTCTGCATGAGCTCAAGGTTGTTTTTAACAAGCCTCCACACCCTGCCGAGGAAGCGGAATGAGCCTTCCACGCCCTGATCGCTCCACTCAAGCTCGTTTTCCGGAGGAGCGGCGAAGATGATGAAAAGTCTTGCCGTGTCCGCTCCGTACTGCTCAATGAGCTTGTTGGGGTCTACGACATTCTTTTTGGATTTGCTCATCTTCTCGACACGGCCTATTGTGGCGGGCTTTCCGCATTTGGCGCATTTTCCGCCTTCCGCCTCTTCGGGGAAGAGCCATCCGTGCTCCTCGCATTTGTAGGTTTCCTTGCAGACCATGCCCTGAGTGAGCAGTCTTTTGAAGGGTTCGTCAAAGTTTATATAGCCGAGATCCCGCAGAACCTTGGTGAAGAATCTGGAGTAAAGCAGGTGGAGGATAGCGTGTTCGATTCCGCCTATGTACTGATCAACGGGCATCCAGTAGTTCGCTTCCGTTTTGTCAAAGGGAGCAGTTTCGCACTTGGGTGAGCAGTAGCGGAGGAAATACCATGATGATTCCACAAAGGTGTCCATGGTGTCTGTCTCTCTTTCCGCCGCACCGCCGCATTTCGGGCAGGTTGTGTTGAGGAATGCGGCAGATTTTCTCAGGGGGCTTCCTCCTGTTCCGGAAAGCTCCACATCCTCAGGCAGCCTCACGGGAAGCTGGTCTTCGGGAACGGGCACTGTTCCGCATTTGGGACAGTTTATGAAGGGGATGGGTGCTCCCCAGTATCTCTGGCGTGAAATCTGCCAGTCACGCAGGCGGAAGTTGACTGTGCTTTTCGCTGCCCCTTTTCCGGCGAGATATTCAACCACGGCAGTTTTCGCCTGCTCGTTGGGCATTCCTTCAAACTGTGCGGCGTCAACAAGCTTTCCGGGGCCTGTGTACGCTTCCGTCATCTGCGCAGGATCAAGAACCTGATCATCGGGCATGATTGCGATTTCTATATTCAGGCTGTATTTTTTTGCAAATTCAAAGTCTCTCTGGTCGTGGGCGGGAACAGCCATGACAGCGCCTGTTCCGTAATCCATAAGGACAAAATTGGCGATATAAACGGGCATTCTGCGGCCGTTCAGGGGGTTGATGACATATTTTCCGGTGAAAAAGCCTTTCTTTTCTTTGTCATCCGCCATGCGGTTTATTTTGTCCTCTTTGAGTATGTCCTCAATGAAGGCGTGACCGTCCTTCTCCTGCGCTGTTCCGGCGAGAAGCCTCTTAGCGGCGGGATGTTCCGGCGCAACGGACATGAAAGTCGCTCCGAAGAGGGTGTCCGCCCTTGTGGTGAAGACGGTTATCTTTTCATCGGTATTTTCTATGGTGAAGTCGATCTCGGCGCCGAATGACTTGCCTATCCAGTTCTGCTGCATGGTGAGAACCTTTTTGGGCCATCCGTCCATGTGCTCAGTGCAGGCGAGAAGCTCTTCCGCGTAGTCGGTAATTTTGAAGTACCAGCCGTCCAGCTCCTTGATTCTTACCTCTCCGTCACAGCGCCAGCATTTGCCGTCCTCAACCTGTTCGTTTGCAAGAACCGTCTGGCAGGATTCGCACCAGTTAAGGTGGGATGTCCTTTTGTAAACAAGCCCTTTCTCGAACATTTTGATTACCATAAGCTGTTCCCACTTATAGTATTCAGGATCGCAGGTGGCAATTTCCCTGTCCCAGTCGTAGGAGAGGCCGAGCTTTTTGAGCTGGGCTTTCATGTATGCTATGTTGCTTTTTGTCCATATGGCGGGGTGGGATTTATTCTCAATCGCGGCGTTTTCAGCGGGCATCCCGAAAGCGTCCCATCCCATGGGGTGTATCACGTTGAAGCCTTTCATGAATTTAAAGCGGGATATGACATCGCCGATGGCATAGTTGCGAACGTGCCCCATGTGTATTTTGCCTGAGGGATAGGGGAACATCTCAAGGCAGTAGAACTTTTCACGGGAAGTATCAGCTTCTACTTTGAAAAGCTTGCCATCCTCCCATTTCATCTGCCATTTATGCTCAATTTCAGCGGGATTGTATTTCATTTCCTTATTCCTCCGGCATAAAAATAAAGACGGGACAGGTGCCCGCCTGATCCGCAGAAAGTTAACATATATACGCCTCTGTCCGCAAGGGTAAAAACTGCTGTACAACTGTTCTTATCACTATTAAATCTGGCGGAATTTAAGTTTTTTTATTATAACTTCTGTTTTCCGCTTCGGTGATTGTTGCTATAATTGCTCAGGCGCATAATGATTCTTTTTACGGAGTCCGAATTGAAGATTACAGGCGAAAGTTTTCTTGAGCTGGCATATACACTTGTGAGGATACGCGATCTGGATGTCCTTCTGGAAACTATTCTCAAAAGAATAAGGGCTATGCTCGGGGCCGATGCGGGAAGCATCTTTATATATGATGAGGAAAAGGACGAGCTTATTTTTAAATATACTCAGAACGATTCCGTTCAGCTCCCCTTCAAGGAGTTTGCAATCCCCGCAAACGAAGAGAGCATAGCCGGGTATGTCGCGAAAACAAGGAACACTCTGAGGCTCAGGGATGTTTATCATCTTGAGGAGGAGTACCCTTTCGGCTTCAATGTCAGCTTTGATAAAATGTCCGGCTACAGAACAAAATCCGTTCTCGCCTTTCCTATTACCGACCTTAACGACCAGCTCACCGGCGTTCTGCAGATAATAAACAAAAAACGGTATGAAGTGCCGCTCACACTCGAGAATGTGAACAGGATTGTTCTGCCGTTTAACGACAATGATGAAATGGTTGCCGAATCACTTACAGGGGTGATCAGTCTCGCCCTTGAAAACGGCGTGCTGTACGACAATCTGGAAAAAATGAACGAAACCTTCATAACCGAGCTCTCAAAGGCTCTGGAAAGCAGGGAACCCTTCCGCAGAGGGCATGTAAACAGGATAAGCGCAATCTGCGAAACCCTTGCCGCTGAGATGCACAGGGATCTGGATGATTTTCCCGATTTTTTCATGAGCAGGCTCAAGGAGAAAATCCTCCGGTATTCCTGCCGCCTCCATGACATAGGCAAGCTTTTTGTCCCTGAAAAAATTTATGCGAAAAATGAAAAGCTTTACCCCGGCATGACTGAAAATATAGAAAACAGATTCAGGCTTGCAAAAGCCTGCGCAAGGCTTAACGGAAGACCTAAGGAACTGACGGACGAACTGGACAGGCTTCTTTCCGTTATAAAAAATGCGAACGTTTCGGATATTGATGATAAAATATCTGAGGATCTGGAAAAATGCGCCGGCTACATCTTTGAGGATTCAGACGGAGATGAAGTCAGCCTTCTTACCGAAGAGGAGTACGGACTGCTCAGTGTCCGCGAGGGGATCTACACCGAAGAGGAGCTGAAAGCCATGCGATTTCACGCCCTTGGAACCTATGAGTTCCTGCGGAATATCCCCTGGACATCAGAACTGCGCGATGTGCCTCTGATAGCCGCCAGCCACCACGAAAGGCAGGACGGCGGGGGATATCCATTCGGCACGGCGGGTGCGGATCTGCATATTTTCTCCAGAATAATGGCTGTTGCCGAAAGCTATGACCACTACACAGCGGAGCCCAGAGCCTTCGGGCAGTCCATGATGCCGGACGAAGCTGTCAGGGCGCTCAGGACTGAAGCGGAAAACGGCGCTCTTGATGCGAAAATAGTTAACTTTTTTGTAACCAAAGAAATATACAAAAGATTCTGAGATCTCCCTCCCGTTCGGGAGAGATACAGGAGGAATACTTGAAAACCGTACTGGTAATTGATGATGATGAGAGCCTGAGGCTCCTTCTTAGAGATGAGTTCACTGACAGAAACTTCAATGTTGTCACCGCGGGTGACGGCGAGGAGGGGCTGGTCAGCTTCAATGAGGAGAATGTTGATCTGGTTATCCTTGATCTCAACCTCCCCAAGATAAACGGAAGAGAGGTGCTGGAGCATCTCAAGGCGCAGTCTCCGGATATCCCCGTGATTATTTACACCGCAAATCCCGATATGATTTTTTACACGGACGACCTTGTCCATGTTGAAGTAATACTCAAGTCCACCGACGTTGAAGAGCTTATGGAGCGTTCGCAGAAGCTTGCCCATGTTTGACGAAAGACTGTACCGCAAATTCCTTACGGCAGAAAATTTCGGCAGAAACATACTTGTTTTTGATGAGACTGACTCCACGACGGCTCGCCTGATGGAAACGGATTCCCCTTATTTTACCACTGCCTCGGCGGAAAGCCAGACAGCGGGCAGGGGGCGCAGCGGGAGAAAATGGGTTTCCGAAAAAGGGGTGAACCTTTACTTCTCCGTTAATCTTCCCCCCATGAAGATTGAAAAGCTTCTCCCGCTTAATATCGCCATAGGGTTTGCTGTCTGCGATGTTCTGCGGGAACTGGCGGATGTCAGGCTGAAGTGGCCTAATGATCTCATGGCGGATGGGAAAAAGCTCGGCGGAATCCTTTTCGAAACCTCAATCAGCGGCTCTGTCACGGAGAAGGTTGTTCTTGGCATCGGCATTAATGTGAATATGACGGATTTTCCTGCGGAGATAGAAAACACAGCCACATCACTGAAAGCCCTCACGGGCAAGAACTACTCCAGAGAGGAGCTTCTGGCTCGTATCATGAACAGGTTTGAATCCTTCTATGCTTCATTCTTCAGCGGCGGGATAAATATCGTCCGTGAATGGGAAAAATATTCGGCTTCCCTTGACAAAAAGATAGCGGTGCACAAGAATGGGGTGAAAACCGTTTTTACGGAAAGGGGGATCACTCCTTCCGGCTTTCTCATAGCGGAAGATGAAAAGGGTGCTCTGACCGAAATAGTTACCGGTGATGTGGGATATGATTTTAGCGGTTGATATAGGCAACACAAACATAGTCTTAGGGATTTTCGAGGGGGAGCGGATAAGGTGCAGTTTCCGCCTCCACACCGACACTCAGCGCACCACAGACGAATACGCGTCCACCATCATGCTTCTTCTCAAAAATAAGGGCATTGAGATAAAAGACATCAGAGGAGTCATCATCTCCAGTGTTGTTCCTCAGCTTATCTATTCTTTCACAAAATTTTCCATGAAATATATGAGCCTTGAGCCGATGGTGATCGCGCCTGGCGTCAAAACCGGAATGCCGATACGCTATGAAAACCCCAAGGAAGTGGGAGCGGACAGAATAGTCAACTCCGTGGCGGGCAGGGAAAAATTCGGAGCGCCTTTGATAGTTGTCGATTTCGGAACGGCCACAACCTTTGATGTTGTGAACGCCAAGGGCGAATATGTCGGCGGGGTTATATGCCCGGGGGTAAAGCTTTCCGCCGGCATACTGCACTCAAAAACAGCGAAACTCCCTGAAATTGAAATAGAAAAAGTGGAAAAAGTGGTTGGAAAAAATACTATACATTCACTCCAGTCGGGGATATATTACGGCTATCTGTCCATGCTGGACGGGCTTCTGGAGCGGATCATGAAGGAAGAGTTCGGACGGTGCGACATCAAAGTGGTGGCCACCGGAGGACTGGGCAGTATTTTTTCGAGAGATTCGAAATATATCGAACACTATGATCCCGATCTTACCCTGACGGGACTGAGGCTGATATATGAGAAAAACCTTTAGTCTGTTAATTGCTGTGGCAGTCGCCGGCTGTGCCGCCAGAGGGCCTGAAACCCCCTCGCCGGATAAGGCGGCGCTGGCCGAATCACGCTATAAAATGGGCGTGGCGTATCTTAACACAGCTACGGACTACAAGGCGTATCAGGAGCTTAAAAGCGCTTTGGAGCTTGCTCCCGGCAACGATAAATATCTTTATACCATGGGGCTTTTCTTCATGAAAAAAGAGCGTTATTCAGAGGCGGAGCCGTTTCTGAAAAGCGCTCTTGAGAAAAAGCCGGAAGATTCCGAATACATGAACGCTTACGCGGCTGTTCTTGCAGGAACAGGCAGGCTGAACGAGGCTGTTGACTACTGGGACAGGGTTATTTCCGATCCGGGCTATCCATATCAGATTATGGCGCTTTACAACGCGGCAGGCGCTCTGTATGACGCAGGCAGATACAGCCGTGTCCCCTCTTATCTGGACAGGGCTCTGAACATAAACAGAAGGTATGCCGACGCATACAGGCTTCTTTTTAACACGTACATCAAGCTCGGCGACAAAGCGAAGGCCGAGAAAACAATGCTGAGAACGGCGGAGATGATTCCCGATGATCCGGAGAACCACCTCACCGCGGCGGAGTTTTATTTTGACAGCAGGCAATATTCCAAAGCCGTTCCGTTCCTTGAGCATCTGCTTGAGGCTTTTCCCGACACGCCTCAGGCGTCAAGGGCTGGCGAATTAATGAAAAGATTGGGGTTGATGAATGAGTAAGCTCGGTGAACTTCTTAAAAGCGAAAGAATAAAAAAACATATAGATTTTGACACAGTCACGGAAAAAACCAGAATAAGCGAGGAAGTGCTTCTCCGCCTTGAGGCAGGGGATTTCAGCAAACTTCCCAGCTATGTCCACGCAAGAAACTTTGTGAAAACCTACGCGAATTTCCTCAAGCTTGAGCCTGAGCAGGTTGATGCGCTTTTCGAGGAAGAATGCACAAAAGAGGCATTCAACAGGGAGATACATTATGTCGCGTCTCCCATAACCCATGAACCCATAGACAGAAAAAGTCCGGTCGGCTTTGTGGCCGCTCTGATAGTTGTTATAGTAATCGTCATTGCCGGCGTTTATTTCTTCATGTCCATGAAAAACAACAACGCCATGGAGAAAAAAGAGACAAAAATCAGCATAACCGAAACAGAGCCTGCCCGTAATGAATCCGAGCCTCAGGATGTGATCCCGCAGGCAGAACCGGCCGACAACGGCACGAACGCCGCCGCTGATGTTGTTGAGAGCCCCGAAGCGAAGCAGGAAACAGCACCCGCAGACAATAAAACAGCAGAGGTTAAGCCGGCGCAGACAGTGCAGACGCAGCCTCTTCCTGTGAATATGCCTGCACCCGCACCCGGAATGAAAGCCGTTGTGCTCACTTTCAGCGATGTCTGCTGGGTGAATATCGAAGTGGACAACGGAACTGTCTATGACTTTATAGCGGAAAAAGGTATTGAAAGAACCGTTGAGTTCAAGGATTATTTCATACTTAATCTCGGCAACGCCGCCGTGGCGGAAGTTCATGACAAAACCACCCGCTACAGGGGATTCGGCGAGTACAGAAAACCTGTAAAAAACCTGAGATTCTCATACGATGCGTCAGGAAAGCTTATTTATCAGAAGCAGAATTAATCCTTGCAATTTAGTATCTGCAAACTTATTCTAAAAGAGACATTAATGGTGCGAATAATATGAAAGGCATACGGACTGCCGTTTACGCTAACGATTCCCTTCTGCTCGGCGAAATTCTGGGCAGGATAGAAGAGGAATTTCCCCTTCTTGAAGTCAGCATCTACTCCTCTGAGGACTATCTGCCCTCCATAGCCGCGGAAAAACCGGCTTACGGAGTTAAAAACATCAGCGAGCTTGATGACGAGGAGATAGCTGTTGTTCTGGGCGATCCGGGTGTTCACGCGGATGCTATACGGAAGCTGGACGGCTCTATAATTGACTGTACGGGGATTTTCAGCGGCTATGACGACCTTTATGAGGTTGCCGAGCCCATTGAATATATAATACGCCGCTTTAAGGGCGACAAATCGAAGGTGAAGGGCAGTCTTATGATGCCTGCGGCTCTCTTCGGGAGAAACGCCATTGATGATTTGATAAGCCAGACAAGAAACCTTTTCTCTTTCGGGCGGGACAAGTCCAAGGTGTTTGAGGAGAGAG
>JBFWJG010000037.1:0-27800 GCA_050253335.1 Deferribacterales bacterium
CGGCGATAACATCAGCTGCGTGGTAGAGCTTATTACACCCATCGCAATGGATGCGGGACTTCGTTTCGCTATTCGTGAGGGTGGTAGAACAGTCGGTGCAGGTGTTGTTACCGAGATTATCGAGTAACCAAAGGTAGACGAATGGAAAGTCAAAAAATTCGTATCAAGCTTAAGGCATTCGATTTTAGAATTCTCGACAAGGCAGTGAGGGATATCGTTAACACTGCCATGAGAACTGGAGCAAGGGTAGTAGGCCCCGTGCCGCTTCCCACCCGTACAGAGAAATTTACGGTTCTCCGTTCTCCCCACGTTGACAAGAAAGGAAGGGAGCAGTTCGAGATCAGAACCCACAAACGTCTGATCGACATTTTTGAACACAACCCCCAGACTATCGATGCTCTTATGAAGCTCGAACTTTCTGCCGGCGTCGACGTCGAGATAAAACTTTAGTTGAAGGATAGTGCAGATGGCTAGAGCAATAATCGGAAGAAAAGTAGGGATGACGCAGGTATTTACCGAAGACGGAACTCTCATCCCCGTTACAGTGGTCCAGGCTGGACCATGTGTAGTTGTTAACAAAAGAACCGTTGATAAAAACGGTTACAGCGCCGTTCAGCTCGGTTTTGACAAAATTCTCAAAGAGAAAAAGGTCAACAACCCTTCTAAAGGCTATTTCAAAAAGCAGGGCGTTGACGCTCACAAGGTTCTCAAAGAGTTCCGCGTGGCTGATGACGCGGCTTTTGAAGTAGGTCAGGAAGTGAACGCCACACTCTTCGCCGAAGGCGATGTTGTGGATGTTCAGGGAACTTCTATCGGTAAAGGTTTTCAGGGCGTTGTGAAGCGTTTCGGCTTCGCAGGCGGTCCTAAAACCCACGGTTCGCACTTCCATCGTGAACCCGGTTCTATCGGGATGTGCGAGTTCCCCGGCGAGACTGAGAAAGGCAGGCCTATGCCCGGAAGAATGGGCGGCGACAAAATAACCGTTCAGAAACTTTCCGTAGTGAAAGTAATCCCTGAGACAAACCTTATCCTTGTGAAAGGTGCTATTCCGGGACATGACAACGGAATCGTTTTCATCAAAGAAACGGTTAAGAAGTAGAGGCAATAATGGCATCATTCGAACTTGTGAATGCAAAAAATGAGAAGGTCGGCACGGTGGAGATAAATGATTCCATCATTACCTACCCTGTAAAAACCTCGCTTATGCATGAAGTTGTAGTAATGCAGCTTGCGGGTAAAAGGGCGGGTACTCATGCCACTCTCAACAGAGCAAAAATAGAGGGCGGCGGTAAGAAGCCCTACAAACAGAAAGGAACCGGACGCGCCAGAGCCGGCTCCATAAAATCCCCCTTGTGGCGAGGCGGTGCGACTATTTTCGGTCCGCAACCTAGGGATTACTCTTTCTCTATGCCTAAGAAAAAGATCAAGAACGCGATGAAATCTGCTCTCAGAGCAAAATATGAAGACGGCAGCCTTGTTTTTGTAGATGCCCTCAAAGTTGAGGAAGGAAAAACAAAAGAAGCTGTTGCTATTCTTAAAAATTTCAACGCGGACAGAAAAGTGCTGGTTGTCTTTAAAGAGCTTGACGAAAAGGTTGCAAGAGCATTCCGCAATATACCTTACGTAGACTTGCTTAATGTAAACGGACTCAACGTTTACGATATCATCAATTCACGTAAAATACTTGTCCTTCAGGACAGCATAGCGAGAATTGAGGAGGTTTTAGGATAATGTTGACAGTTTATGACGTAATCAAGAAACCTCTTATCACCGAGAAAGCCGTTAACCTCAAAGAAGAGGAGAACAAGGTGACTTTCGCAGTTGACCCCAGAGCCAACAAGTTCCTCATTAAAGAGGCTGTTGAGACTCTTTTCAGCGTCAAAGTTGCTTCCGTGCGCACATTAAACTGCAAAGGGAAGAAGAAAAGGTTCGGACGCATGATGGGTAAACGTAAAGACTGGAAGAAAGCCATCATTGTTCTGGCCGAAGGTGAGAAACTCGAGTTCGTGTGAGAGAGGCTTAAATGGGAATCAAGAAGTATAAACCTACCTCGGACGGTGTAAGGTTCAGATCAAATTCTGACTTTGCAGAGGTAACCGCGGACAAGCCTGAGAAGAGTCTGGTCGTAGCACTTAAAAAAACCGGCGGACGTAACAACCACGGTAGAATTACTACAAGACATAAAGGCGGCGGTGAGAAAAGAAAATACCGTCTGATCGACTTCAAGAGGAACAAGGATGAAATAGCCGCTAGGGTCAAGACAATAGAATATGACCCTAACAGAAGCGCAAGAATCGCTCTCGTTGCATACGAGGACGGTGAAAAAAGATATATCCTTGCTCCCATCGGAATGAATGTCGGTGATGTTATCCACAGCGGTCAGTCTGCGGATATCAAACCCGGAAACGCGAAAGCGCTGAAAGATATACCCGTCGGTACTGTAGTTCACAACGTTGAGCTCAGACCCGGAAAAGGCGGACAGCTTGCCCGTTCCGCCGGAACATATGCACAGCTTCTTTCAAAAGAGGGCGCATACTGCCACCTCAGACTTCCTTCAGGCGAGATCAGGCTTGTTAAAGCCGAGTGCAAAGCCTCGATAGGACAGGTCAGCAACCAGGATCACGAAAACGTGAGCCTCGGTAAAGCCGGACGTTCACGCTGGCTGGGCATAAGACCTACTGTAAGAGGGGTTGCTATGAACCCTGTGGATCACCCGCACGGCGGTGGTGAAGGCCGTACAAGCGGTGGCCGTCACCCTGTTACACCCTGGGGTAAACCCACTAAAGGTTACAAAACTCGTTCGAAAAAGAAACCTTCGAACAAGTACATTGTTTCCGCTAGGAAGAAGTGATAGGAGGAAGATGTGCCTAGATCATTGAAAAAAGGACCGTTCATAGACGACCATCTTATCAAGAAGGTCACTGCTGCTAAAGAAACAGGCGACAAGAAAGTCATCAAAACCTGGTCAAGAAGAAGCACAGTGACGCCTGATATGATCGGTCTCACTCTCGCGGTTCATAACGGTAATAAATTCATCCCCGTCTATGTGACAGAAAACATGGTCGGACACAAGCTCGGCGAGTTCGCACTTACGAGAACTTTCAAAGGGCACAAAAAGGATGATAAAAAGGTCAAGGGTAGATAAGATGGAAGCAGTAGCACGTGCAAGATTCGTAAGATTAGTACCCAGAAAAGCACGCCCCGTCGCTGATCTCGTAAGAGGCAAAAAGGTTGACGAGGCTCTTGCTATGCTGAAGTTCACGCCCAAAAAGGCTGCTGAGTATATCTACAAAACGATAAAATCCGCTGCCGCCAATGCCGAGGAAAATCAGGACTACAGAGACGTGAGCAAGCTCTACGTCAAAGAGATCAGGATTGATGAAGGCCCGGCGTGGAAAAGGTACACTCCCAGAGCATACGGCAGAGCTTCTCTTATTCGTAAGAAGACAAGCCACATTACTGTCGTACTCTCGGATTAACGGAGGTTTTAGTGGGACACAAAGTTCACCCTTACGGGTATAGATTAGGTGTTAACAAGCCTTGGGTTTCAGTATGGTATGCCGGCAAGAAGGAGTACAGAACTAACCTTCTTGAAGACATTAAAATACGCGAATTCCTTAAAAAAAGGCTTTTCCAGGCCGGCATAGCGGGCATCGGCATTGAGCGCATGGGCGCTAAAGTGCGCGTTACCCTCAATACAAGCAGACCCGGAATCGTGATCGGCAAAAAAGGCGCTGAGATCGAAAAGCTTAAAGTCGAGCTTAAAAAAATAACAAAAGCTGAGGTTCTTCTTGTAATCCGCGAGATCAAGAAACCTGAGATAAACGCTCAGCTCGTCGCTGAAAACATAGCTATGCAGCTTCAGAGACGTATAGCCTTCAGAAGAGCGATGAAAAAAGCGGTTCTTCAGGCTATGAAATCCGGCGCACTCGGCATTAAAGTTGCGTGCAGCGGACGTCTTGCAGGCGCTGACATGGCAAGAACTGAGTGGTACATCAAAGGCAGAGTGCCCCTTCAGACTCTCAGAGCCGACATAGACTACGGCACGACTGAAGCTCTCACTACTTACGGCATAACCGGCATTAAAGTGTGGGTTTTCACCGGTGAGATAGTTGAAGAGAGAAACAGGGCAGCAGCAGGAGTTGAGTAAATGTTGATGCCGAAAAGAATGAAATACAGAAAACAGTTCAAGGGACGCAACGAAGGCAAGGCCAACAAAGGCCATAAAGTGGCTTTCGGGGACTTCGGTCTTCAGTCTCTTGATAACGGACGCATAACAAGCCGCCAGATCGAATCCGCAAGGATCGCGATCAACAGGTATGTAAAAAGAGGCGGTACGGTGACTATCCGTATCTTCCCCCACAAACCCGTTACCAAAAAACCCCTCGAAGTAAGACAGGGTAAAGGTAAAGGCGCGGTTGAGTACTATGTTGCCGAAGTTAAAAACGGCACTGTCCTCTACGAGATAGCCGGTGTTACGGAAGAGCAGGCGAGAGAGGCTTTCAGGCTTGCTGCGCACAAACTTCCCGTCAGATGCAAGTTCGTATTCAGGGAAACGGAGGCTGCAGAATGAGCGAATTCAAAGATATGAGCGTGAAAGACCTCGTTGAAAAAGAAAAACAGCTTCGTGAAGATGTTTTCAGAACCCGCTTCAAACTTGCGACAGGCGACCTTGAAGATACTTCCTCCATCAGAAAGATGAAGAAAGACATCGCGAGGATCAAAACCGTTCTCAGCCAGCGTATGGCTGAAGGCGCAGAGCAGTAAGAGGTCTGTAATGAGCGAAAAAGCAGCTAGAAAAGTTAGAAGAGGAGTTGTGGTAAGCGATAAAATGGATAAAACCGTTGTCGTAAAGGTTGAGAACCTCAGGCTTCACAGCAGATACCACAAATTCGTTAAACAGAGCAAAAAGTTCAAGGCGCATGATGAGGCGAACGAATGCAGAATAGGCGACACTGTCGAAATCTCTGAAACACGTCCCCTCAGCAAAGATAAGTGCTGGATGGTTAAGCGCATTATCGAGCGTTCCGTTGAAGTTATTTCAGAGTAAGAGGTTACAGTAATGATACAGGTTGAATCACGTCTCAGAGTAGCCGACAACTCAGGAGCCAAAGAGATTCTTTGCATAAAAGTTCTCGGAGGATCAAAAATCAGATACGGCTATGTGGGCGACATCATCGTTGCCAGCGTTAAAGAGGCCGCTCCCGATGGCAACGTTAAGAAGGGTGCTGTTGTTAAAGCAGTTATCGTTCGTACTGCCAAAGAAAGCCGCCGTAAAGACGGTACATACATCAGATTTGATGACAATGCAGCCGTTCTTCTTAACAAAAACAATCTGGAGCCCATCGCAACAAGGGTATTCGGACCGGTTTCAAGGGACCTCAGATCAAAAGGCTTCCTTAAAATCTGCTCCATGGCTCCCGAAGTGCTTTAAGGAGACGAGAATATGCAGGCAAAGTATAAACTTAAAAAAGACGACACCGTAATCGTCACCACCGGAAAGGATAAGGGCAAAATAGCCAAGATTCTCAAGGTAGACAGGAAAAACGGCAAAGTGATCCTTGAGAACACAAACGTTGTTAAAAGACACACTAAGCCCGGACCCCTGAACCCCGAAGGCGGAATCGTTGAGAAAGAGATGCCTGTAGACATATCAAACGTTATGTACTACAGCCAGAAAAGCAAAAAAGGCACAAGACTCGGCATCAAAACTCTTGATAACGGTAAAAAAGCCCGCTTCGCCAAGTGCGACGGTGAAGTCATCGATAAGGATTAACAATGGCAGAGCTTAAAGAAAAATACCTCAAGGAAGTTGTTCCTGCCCTCATGAAAAAATTCTCCTACGAGAACATCATGCAGGTGCCCAAAATTGAGAAGATAGTTCTCAACATGGGTCTCGGCGAAGCTGTTACGAACTCCAAGGTTGTTGACAATGCACTCAGCGATATGACTATCATCGCAGGGCAGAAACCTGTCGTGACAAGAGCCAAGAAATCCATAGCCGCTTTCAAACTCAGAGAGGGGATGCCCATAGGCTGCAAAGTTACTCTCAGAGGCGACACGGCTTATGAGTTCTTCCAGAGACTCACAAGAATCGCCCTTGCCAGGGTGAGAGACTTCAAAGGCGTAAGCGCGAAATCCTTCGACGGACGCGGCAACTATGCCATGGGTCTTAAAGAGCAGATCGTTTTTCCCGAGATAGAGTTTGATAAAATCGACAAAATCAGAGGGATGGACATCATCATCACTACGACGGCTAAAACCGACGAGGAAGCAAGAGAACTCCTCCGCGCTCTCGGTATGCCCTTCGAGGAGGCTGCAAGTGGCAACTAAGGCTAAATATAACCATGCCTTTAAGACGAAAAAGTTTAAAGTCAGGGAATACAACCGCTGCCCCATCTGCGGCCGTCCCAGGGCTTTCCTGAGAAGATTTAACATGTGCAGGATCTGCTTCAGAAAATTTGCTCTGAAAGGCGAGATCCCCGGCGTAAGAAAATCGAGCTGGTAGGAGAGATACGAATGAGCATGACTGATCCGATTGCTGATATGCTTGCCAGACTGCGCAACGCTTATATGGTAAAAAAATCCGAAGCGGTAATCCCTCACTCAAAAATCAAAGAGGCGATTATTGAAAACTTCAGGATGGAAGGCTACGTGAAAAGCTACCGCGTGGTTTCCGAAGAAAACCTTAAAAAAATCGTTGTGTATCTGAAATACACTGATGGCGGCGAACCTGTTATAAGGGGCCTCAAAAGAGTAAGCAAGCCCGGCAGAAGAGTATATGTAAACAACAAGAACCTTAAACCCGTTCTCGGCGGCCTTGGTAATGGTATCATCTCCACTTCCGAAGGCGTGAAAACAGTGAAACAGTGCATTTTGGATAAAGTTGGCGGAGAATATATCTGCCAGATTTGGTAAGGGAGCGCGTAAATGTCAAGAATAGGCAAGAAACCTATTACAATACCTGCAGGAGTGAAGGTCACTCTCGACGGCAATGTGTGCTGCATTGAAGGCCCGAAAGGGAAACTTGAACATGCGGTGCACGCCAGCACCGAGGTTGCTGTCGAAGCAAACACAATCACAGTTAGCAGGAAAGACGAATCTAAGCTGTCCCGTTCTGTACACGGCCTTACTCGTACGCTTATATCAAACATGGTTGACGGCGTTACAAAAGGCTTCGAAAAGAAGCTTGAAATTCACGGCGTAGGTTACAGAGCGGCCATTAAGGGAAAGGACCTCGACCTCTCCTTAGGGTTTTCTCACCCCGTAGTTGTTACCCCCCCCGCAGGCATCGAGTTTGCGATGGAAGGAAACACTGGCATAGTTGTCAGGGGCATAGACAAACAGCTTGTAGGTCAAACTGCCGCGAACATCAGGAAAATCAGGCAGCCCGAGCCCTATAAAGGCAAGGGTATCAGATACGCCGGCGAGAAGATAATCAGAAAAGCCGGTAAAACTGGTAAGAGATAAAGGAGCGTTATAGTGAGCACATTTAATAAAAAAGCTACTATAAGAAGGAAGCACGCAAGTGTGCGCAAAAAAAGTGTCAGGCACACCCTGCGCTCCCAGACTTGCGGTTACTAAATCCAACAGATTCATATACGCTCAGATAATAGACGATACTACCGGCAACACACTTGTTGCCGCTAGTTCGCTTGAAAAAATTCTCAAAGAGAAATTCAAAGGCGTGCTTAATATTGAAGCTGCTAAGGAAGTCGGTAAAGCTATCGGCGAGCGTGCTAAGGAAAAAGGCATAGAAAAGGTGGTTTTCGACAGGGGCGGTTTTCTTTACCACGGTAGAGTAAAAGCTCTTGCAGATGCGGCTCGTGAAGCCGGCCTTGAGTTCTAGGAGGTTTGCTTTGAATAACACCGAGCGTCAACTTGTAGATAAAGTTGTTCATATAGGCAGAGTTACAAAAGTTGTTAAGGGCGGCCGCATCTTCAAATTCACCGCAACTGTTGTTGTGGGTGATTATGAAGGACGTGTGGGCATTGGCTACGGCAAAGCAAGAGAAGTGCCGGACGCTATCAAAAAAGCCCTTGAATATGCAAAGAAGAACCTCATTGAGGTTCCCGTGGTTAACGGAACAATACCCCACGCAACTGTGGGAAAATATGTTTCCACCGAAATCATCATGAAACCCGCGGCGCCCGGTACAGGTATCATCGCAGGAAGCGTTACCCGCTCTCTCCTTGAACTTGCCGGAGTGCAGAACATTCTTTGCAAAAGCACGCGCAGCAGAAACCCCTACAACTCGCTCTTCGCGATACTTGACGGTTTCAGCAAAATGCGCACCCTTAACGAAGTTGCACAGGTTAGGGGCAAAAAGATTGAAGAAATCATAGCCAAACCGGGAGAATAAGTGATGGAACTTCATGATCTCAGGCCCGCAGAAGGCGCCAGAAAGAAAAGAAAAAGACTTGGCCGCGGTTCTGCCAGCGGTCAGGGTACAAGTGCAGGCAAAGGTACAAAGGGACAGAAAGCACGCTCAGGCGGGAAAGTAAGACCCGGCTTTGAAGGCGGCCAGATGCCCCTTACAAGAAGACTCCCCAAAAGAGGCTTCAACAACGCCAAGTTTGCCACAGTTTATGAGATCGTTAACCTTGAAGATATAAACAACCGCTTTAAAGACGGCGATGAGGTAAATATTCTTACTCTTAAAGAGAAAGGACTTGCCCGCGGCAATAAAGACGGCATCAAGGTTCTCGGCGACGGAGAGCTCAGCAAAAAACTCAAGTTTGATGTTGAAAAAGTATCCGCTGCTGCTGCAGAGAAAATCAAAGCGGCAGGCGGAGAAATTGTTACTCCGGAGTAATAAGGTATGTTGAAGAAATTCGAGGATATTTTCTCGATACCGGAGCTGAGGAAGAGAATTTTATATACGCTTCTCTTCCTCTTCATATACAGGATCGGCGCTCACGTGCCGACTCCTGGCATTGACGGCGGCGCACTCAGCGAGTTTTTTGCTCAACAGTCCGGAAACCTTCTCGGTTTCTTCGACATGTTCACCGGGGGCGCCCTCTCGAAGCTTACGGTATTCGGTCTCGGCATTATGCCTTATATATCCGCTGCTATTATACTTGAGCTCCTTACAGTTGCGGTTCCGCATCTGGCGGAGCTCAAAAAGCAGGGGAACGAAGGCAGGGAAAAAATCACTAAATATACCCGCTACGGCACGGTTCTTATCAGTGCCATTCAGGGTATGGGTATCGCCATCGGTCTTGAAAGCATGACCTCCCCCAGCGGAGCTCATGTGGTAATGTTCCCCGGCTGGGGCTTCAGGATAGTCACCACAATCACTCTCACAACAGGTACAATCTTCCTTATGTGGCTCGGTGAAAAAATTACCGAACGCGGCCTCGGAAACGGTATTTCCGTTCTGATCTTCGCCGGTATCGTGGCTTCTTTCCCGTCTGCTGTCAGCAAAACATTCACCCTTGTGCAGACAGGCGAACTTCAGATAATCACCCTTATCGTTGTTCTCGCTATAATACTCGCGGTTACAGCGGCGATAGTCTTTATGGAAACCTCCCAGCGGCGTCTGCCTATACAGCACGTCAAAAGGGCGGCGGCAGGGCCTCAGCACGGAAATGTGAACAACTCATATCTTCCCCTCAAGCTGAACCCCGCAGGCGTTATCCCCATAATCTTCGCCATGTCGATTCTGGCTGTTCCCAGCACGCTTGCAACTTTCTCCACTAACGAAATAGTGCAGAAAATAAGCTTCTGGTTCACTCCCAGCTCGGCAATGTATTATGTCTTCTCGCTTGTAATGATCATTTTCTTCACCTATTTCTACACTTCGATCATCTTCAACCCGACTGACATAGCGGAAAACATCAACAAAGGCGGCGGCGTTATCCCCGGCAAAAGACCTGGCGAGCACACTGCCGCATTCATAGATTATGTTCTTTCAAGGCTGACTTTCGTAGGCGCTATTTATCTTTCTGCGGTTGCGCTTCTGCCCCAGCTGTTCATATCAGGATTCAATGTTCCCTTCTATTTCGGCGGAACAAGCCTTCTGATCGTGATCGGCGTGGGTATGGACGTAATAAGCAAGATAGAGACTCACCTTGTTTCTCACAACTACGACGGCTTCCTTAAAAAGGGCAGAATTAAAGGGAGAAGCCTCATATGATAAATATGATATTTCTCGGGCCTCCTGGAGCAGGTAAAGGAACTCAGTCTGCATACATCATCCGTGATTACGGTCTGGTGCAGATCTCAACCGGTGACCTTCTCCGTCAGGCTGTAAAAGATCAGACACCCCTCGGCAAAGAGGCTAAAATGTATATGGACGCAGGGCAGCTTGTTCCTGACGCTCTTATCATAGGCCTCATGAAGGACAGGCTCGCCTCTCCCGACTGCGCCAACGGCGTGATCTTTGACGGTTTCCCCAGAACCATAGCTCAGGCGGAAGCTCTTGACGCTATGCTTAAAAATGATCTCAAAACAGAGATCACCCATATCATCAGCCTTAATGTGGCGGATGAGCTTCTTGTGGAAAGAGCCGTGGGCAGAAGAAGCTGCCCGAAAGACGGCAAAGTCTACCACATCAAGTATAATCCTCCTAAAGTGGGCGGAGTGTGCGATCTTTGCGGAACTACACTCAGCCACAGGGACGATGACAGGGAAGACACGATTAAAAACCGCCTCAAGGTTTACCATGAAACCACTTCACTTCTTAAAGGATATTACGGCAGCTGCGGTAAATTCTCAGAAGTTAACGGTGAAGGGAATCCTGACGGCGTTTACGAAAAGATAAAAGGAATTCTCGGTTAATGGTTTTCCTTAAATCACAGAGAGAGATAGAGCTTATGAGGATCCCCTGCGGAATCGTCTGGGAGGTTCTTGATAAGCTCTCCTCATTCATCAAGCCCGGTATCTCAACAAAAGATATTGACAAGTTTGCTGAAAATATAATAAACTCTCGGTCTGCCTTTCCGTCCTTTAAGGGATATCACGGGTATCCGGCAAGTGTCTGCGCCTCGGTTAACGAGGTGGTAGTACACGGAATACCGTCAGACAGAATCCTGAAAGAGGGCGATATTATTACGGTAGATGTAGGCGCATTCAAAGAAGGTTTCCATGGTGACGCTGCGAGAACTTACCCTGTGGGTCAGATCTCCGAAGAAGCCGCAAGGCTTATCCGTGTCACTGAGGAATCTTTTTTTAATGGAATAGAATATGCACGGGTCGGAAACAGGCTTTCCGATATATCCAGCGCAGTTCAGCAGACCGTTGAAAAGAACGGTTTTGCTGTCGTTAGAGACTTTTTCGGTCACGGTATAGGGCGAAACATGCATGAAGAGCCCACCATACCGAACTTCGGCCGCCCCGGAAGGGGCCTCAGGCTGAAGGAAGGTATGGTTTTAGCCGTTGAGCCGATGGTCACAGCCGGTTCTTATGAAACCAAAACCCTCTCTGATGGCTGGACAGCTGTCACCGCGGACAGCAGTTTGGCGGCACATTACGAAAACACCGTTGCTATAACGGAAAAGGGACCGGAGATTCTTACAATAGGGAGCGTATGAGCAAGAAGGACGATGTAATCGAGATTGTCGGTACAGTCGTTGAGGCGTTGCCCAATGCTATGTTCAAAGTTGAGCTGGAAAACAAGCATGTTATCCTTGCTCACCTTTCCGGAAAGATGAGGATGCATTTCATCCGAATTCTGCCCGGAGACAAAGTTACCGTAGAGTTATCCCCGTATGACCTTTCAAGGGGCAGGATAACCTATCGTCACAAGAAGTAACGGGGTGCAGAAATGAAGGTCAGGGCAAGTGTTAAGCCTATTTGCAGTAAATGCAAAATTGTTAAAAGAAAAGGTGTCGTGAGGGTGATATGTGAAAACCCCAGACACAAACAGAGACAGGGTTAAGGAGGATTTCAAGTGGCACGTATAGCTGGTGTTGATATTCCCAACAACAAAAAAGTTGAAATCGGACTTACCCACATCTACGGCGTTGGCCGTCAGGTGGCGTTGTCTATACTTAAAGAGACCAATATATCGCTTGAGAAAAGAATCGGTGACCTCACGGAAACCGAAATTTCAGAGATCAGGCTTTATATTGAAGCCAACCTTAAAGTTGAAGGTGATCTCAGAAAAGATATCGCTCTTAACGTTAAAAGGCTCATGGAAATCAACTGTTACAGAGGACAGAGGCACAAAATGCATCTTCCCTGCCGCGGTCAGAAAACCAGAAGCAATGCGAGAACCAGAAGAGGTCTTGCTGGCAAACGCGGTATCAAAAGGAAGTAGAGGGTAGTTCGAAATGGCAAAAGCTAAAAAAACAGCTAAAAAACGCGACAGGAAAAACGTCCCCAAAGGCGTCGCGCATATAAACTCAACCTTCAACAATACAATCGTTTCCTTTACCGATATGGGCGGTAATGTTATCTGCTGGTCCGCCGGCGGTTGCAACGGTTTTAAAAACTCTAGGAAGTCCACTCCTTTCGCCGCTCAGCTTTCCGCTGAGGCTGCTGCTAAAAAAGCAATGGAAAACGGCATGAGAGAAGTGGAAGTCAACGTAAAGGGGCCCGGTTCCGGTCGCGAAAGCGCAATCAGGGCAATCCAGGCTGCGGGAATCAAGATCACTCTCATCAGAGATGTGACCCCTGTTCCCCACAACGGCTGCAGACCCCGTAAAAAGAGAAGAGTATAAGGTTGGAGGTTCAAATTGGCTAGGTATACAGGCGCAGTTTGCAAGCTCTGCAGGCGTGAAGGTACAAAACTTTACCTCAAAGGCGAGCGTTGCTATAAAGATAAATGCGGTATTGAGAAAAAAGCGTACCCTCCCGGACAGCACGGTCAGCTCAGGAAAAAACTCAGCGACTACGGTATGCAGCTCAGGGAAAAACAGAAAGTTAAAAGACTTTACGGCATCCTTGAAGCACAGTTCCGTCTCTACTTTGAGAAAGCTGCCAGAATGCAGGGCATTACCGGTGAAAATCTTCTCTCTCTCCTTGAAAGAAGGCTGGACAACGTAGTTTACAGAGCAGGTTTCGCAGGAAGCCGCAAAGAAGCAAGACAGATGGTTCGCCACTCTCACTTCCTTGTAAACGGACGCAAGGTCAACATTCCCTCTTTCATAGTGAAGCCCGGTGAAGTTGTTGAAGTAAGAGAGAAATCAGGCGATCACGGCCGTGTCAAAGAGTGCCTTGAAACCGCTGAAGGAAGAGGTATCCCCGAGTGGCTTACCCTTGACAAAGACGGGAAGAAAACTCAGGTCGTGAGAATCCCTGAGAGGACTGACATAAACTACGAGATTCATGAACACCTTATAGTGGAACTGTACTCTAAGTAGTAAGTAGCTTAATGTAACCGGAGGACATCCGTATGATCATCATGAACTTTCATGAAATAATAAAGCCCAGGAAAATCGAGCCTGCAGGCGAAGTTACATCCAAATACGGAAAGTATGTAGCTGAACCCTATGAGAAAGGCTTCGGTATCACCGTGGGAAACGCTCTTCGCAGAGTGATGCTTTCCTCCATCGAAGGCACTGCAGTGGTGGGCGTTAAGATCGAGGGCGTTACCAACGAGTTCAGTACACTTCCGGGTGTTTACGAAGATATAGTTGACATAATTCTCAACCTTAAGGCGCTTGATCTCAAACTCGGCGTACATGAGCAGAGAAGGTTCTACATCAGGAAAAAAGGCGAAGGCCCCGTAAAAGCCGCTGATATCAGAGGCGAGGGACAGCTTGAAGTCCTTAATCCTGAGCAGATCATCTGCACCCTGACTGACAATGAAACAGAACTCTACATGGAGCTTCTGGTTCAGAGAGGTCTTGGCTATGTGCCCGCTGAAGAATTTGAAAAAGATATTGACGAAGTGGACATGATTCCCGTTGATGCGATTTTCTCGCCTATCAAAAGGGTAAACTACTTTGTTGAAAACGCGCGCGTCGGACAGAGTACCGACTATGACAAGCTTATCATCGAAGTGGAGACAGACGGTTCCATCACTCCTGAGGACGCGATAGCTTTCGCTGCCAAAATAGTGAAGGATCATATGAACCTGTTCATCAACTTTGAAGAGCCCGAGGTTGAAGATTCCGATGTCGATGAATCCAACAAGAATGATCAGCTTTTTGATCTTCTTGATAAGAGCATTGAAGAGCTTGAACTCTCCGTCAGGGCTTATAACTGCCTGAAGAATGCCAATATCAAAACACTGGCAGAACTTTGCAGAAAGACGGACGGTGAAATGCTCAAAACCAAAAACTTTGGCCGTAAATCCCTTGAGGAGATCAAAAAGGTTCTCCACGAACTCGGTCTCGGACTGGGGATGGATCTTGAGGCTATAGGTTATGTGAATTCAGATTCGGAGGATGAATAGATGCGTCATAGAAAAAGCGGCAAAAAACTCGGCAGGCCGACGGCGCACAGATTCTCTATGCTCAGAAGCATGGCAGGTTTCCTGATTGAGCACGGCAGAATCGAGACAACTGTAACCAGAGCAAAAGCTCTTCGTTCTTTTGTCGAGCCCCTGATAACTTTCGGCAAGGCCGGAGATCTTTCAGCAAGAAGACTTGTTCTGAAAAGACTCCCCAACAAAAAGGTAGTTAACCTCCTTTTTGACGAAGTGGCGCCCAAGTTCAAAGAACGTCCCGGCGGCTACACAAGAATAGTCAAAACCGGCTATCGCAGAGGCGATCAGGCGGACATGGCGATTATCGAGCTTGTTAATGAGTAAGATATATAGAAGGCGGTCTTTTCAGGCCGCCTTTTTTTTCGCTTTTATTATATGTTTCTGAATATTTTTTCATCTTTTCTGTCTCATAAAATCAGTTGTCAAACTTATATTCTTTCTTCTCCTGCTCCCTGCGCCTCATTAACTTACGGCTTTTATTTTTTTATCTTTTAATGTTATACATCGGCACTGTTTTAGCTAACCAAGATGGCTTAAATGCATGTCAAAAATAATATTTGCTCTTTTATTCAAATGGCTTATACTTCCCGTAACAGATATAAAACCGTTCTGTAAAGTGCATATGCTTTAAAAAAAGAACGGAATTCATTGAACGGCAGGTAAGTTAATGGGAACAGCGGTGAAGGCCGAGATGTCGAAATTCGGCAGAAAGCTTGTTGATAACGGACTCACAACTTCATTTTTCGGAAATATATCAGCTTATGAAAACGGCATTCTCTATGCAACTAAAACAGGCTCCATGCTGGACGAGCTTGAGGAAGACAATATCGTGGAGGTGTTTCTTGACAAGGCCTGTCCGAATGACAGTTTCGCCACCACTGAGCTTTGCGTGCACAGAAAAATAATCTCAGCCACCGGAGCTAAAAGGGTAATGCACGCACACACTGTTTTTTCTATCCTTGCCGGCGATTTTTTCAAGGAGGCTGCCTGTTTCAGTGCGGCGGAGATACTCCCATTCCTTAAATACGTTCCTGTCGTGACAGGGAAAAGTGGAACAGAAGAGCTTGCTGAGAACGTTGCCGAGGGTCTTTCCATGAACAAGATAGTGATAGTGAAGGATCACGGCGTGTTTGCGGTTGGCGATACCCTCAAGGAGTGTTATGTCTACATTTCCGGTCTTGAGTTTTATTCCAAAGCGCTTCTCATGAAGAAGCTTTTTACTAAGAACGGAATAATAGGCATTATCTGAGATAGAAAAGGAGAAACAGGATGCCGAGCACAGTCAGTATATTTATGAGGACGTTCAGGAATTTATCCTTTTCGGCCTTATGTCTGAAAACCTCGTGCTCCTGTATGAGCCTGCCCTGATTTTTTATGGTTTCCTCAATCATGTAGCGTTCCCGCAGAAGCTCGCGGATAAATTTGCTGATATCTATCTCATCAATTTTTGAGCGGTTCAGGTGTTCGTGGAGGTTCATGCAGAGCACCGCCTCCATGGTTCCTTCATAATCCGCCCCCTGACTTCCCTTGAAATCAAAACCGAAGTTTGAGAAAAAGCGCACAGCTCTTTTTCTGTCATCTTCATCAGGAAGGAACGTGGATGAAATATTAATAACATCCACCATGTAGTTAGGGTATTTCACTATCATCCAGCGGATAATTTCGTTCAATGCGAATGTGCCGACTCCCTTGTCGCGAATGCTGGAGCCTATCATCATCCTCGGACCTGCGGCTATGGTGACTGTTTCTCTGTTTGCGTCCGCTGTGGCGGTGAATCTGTTTGTTTTGTCGTCAAGAGGGGATGATTTTGAGGGGTCGTCATCCGGAACTCCGCTGAGGAGTTCGTCTTTTATGATAGGTGTAACGTCCACGCTGATTGTCTCGGAGTAGCCGTGCTTTTTTGTACGCACATTCACCATGACATAGGCGAAAACACGGTCGCCCGTGCCTATCTTCTGCTTAACTCTTATGAGTTTGATATTGTTCATCTTACCTACTTGCTGAAAAGTCTCTTCAATCTTCCGACCAGAGAAGCGTCTTCAATAACCAGAGGAATAATATGGCTTCTCAGGGCTGCGTTTTTCCTTATGTTGGGAACAACAACAGAAACAGCATTAAGATAATGCATATCAAGACTGCTGTCCAGCCTTTGAGTGCTTATTCCGTTTTCCATCAGTTTTGATATGAAGTTACGGATGATGGCGTTGAGCACGGTTATGTTTTTTGCATTTTTGGCAAGTATATCCTGAATACTTTGTTTTTTGGTGAGAAAATCTCTCATATTCTTGTCAGACAAGTGCTTTCTGGCAAATGACCTGTATTTGCGCAGACCGTGGCCGAGAACATGAACCATAAGCAGATTGAAGTAGTGAATGAAGAAAATGTATTTGTATTCCGCGACAGGGTCGGTCTGGAGCGAGCCTGAGCCCACGGAGGGTCTTTCAGGCAGAACCGACAGCACGTCCTCGTTGATCCATACCCACAGAAGCTTGGAAAAATCATCAAGCTCCATGAGAACGTCTCCGTCTAGAATATCAAAATTTTCGATTTCAAGGCTGGCTTTGTCCATTAACTACCTCATATAAAATTATATCCCCACGGAAAACGCGGGGATATAGGAAAAACAATTATACGTATAATAGCGGAGAATGGAAGAAAATTAAGACGCGTACTCATTTGTTTATAATAAATATTATTGCCTGATGGCTACTTAGGAAAATCTTGAATAGCCGCTTAAAGTCCTGTATAAAAAAGCTATGGCCGAGATGATTGAAGATTTCGATAAGCTTTTTACTGTAAATACTAAAATAACGCTGGTGGTCACAAGCGGTGACTACGCGGGAAATTATGATTCCAGAGTGGAGGATTTTGACCGTGACGGAAGCATCCTCGCAGCCATGCCCTCCAGCGGCGGCGTGCCGGTTCCTCTTATTCCGGGAACAAAAGCCGAAATAAGCTTTATGGGGCCGGACAGCAGATACAGGTTTGAAACCGGGGTTCTGGGCAGGGTGAAAAACGGCTCCATATATCTCCTTAAACTGCAGAGACCCGCAAAGCTTGAGCGCAACCAGCTCAGGGACTTTTTCAGAGTGTCCACCAGAATAAAAGGGAACATATCAATGTATCATCCGCTTGCACCGGGCGAAAAAACCAGTGTGGCGTATGACACCAGAGAGTGCATTGTTGTTGATCTCTCCGGCGGCGGGTGCAGGCTTATCTCAGAGGCGGAAACAGCCAGAGGACAGCATGTGGGCGTTGATTTGTCCGAAATCATAGGCAAAGGGGCTGTTATTCACGGCAGGGTGATACGCACTGTGCGCCTTGACGGGAAAAACCAGATAAGCGTTGAGTTTTCCTTTAAAAAGGAATCCGAACGGAATCCGCTTATTAAATATGTTTTTAAGCGTCAGATAGAGCTTAAACAGATCAAGGGATAGACTTTTTAAGCTCCGCGCTGAGTCTGCGTATCTGCTCCGCGCTGAGCGCTCTGGGACGCTTGAACATCACCTTTGGCGGACTGTCGAACAGCCGCATACGTATCCCCTCAAATTCATCCCTCAGACAGTTTTCAGCGTTTTCTACAGCTCTCAGCCTCTCTTTTGTGATTGTTCCGCTGATTCTGGTCGCAATGCAGGAATCATCGGGAAAAACAAAGCCGTCTTTTACGAGCGGTTCGATTGTTTTATATACAAATTCCTTGCCCAGTTCGTTATCCAGCAGGGGGGAGACTATGCCGTATTCCACCACTGCCGCCATGCCGGGGCGGTATTCTTTGGTATCTTCTGTATTTGTTCCGTCAAGGATGTGATCTATGCCTTTTTCTATAGCCGTTTCGGTGATGGATTTCAGTATCTCACGCTTGCAGACATAGCATCTGTTCGGCTTATTTTCCAGAAACTCCTCTGTGATATTGAGTTTTTTGGAGATCCACTGAACACCTAGGCGGGAGGCTGTTTTGCGGGCATTTTCAACCTGATACCAGAAAATATGCGGTGATTCCATGGTCACCGCGACGACATTCTCCGCGCCGATATGCTCCGCCGCCAGCATAAGCACCGCCGTGCTGTCCGCCCCGCCGCTGAAGGCGACTACTGCTTTGTCAAACTGCTTAAAATACCGATTCAATAAAACCGCCGCCAAGCAGCACCTCTCCGTCATATACAGCCGCAACCTGACCGGGAGCGGGTGAAAGCTGAGGTTCGTCAAACAGCAGAACCGCCTTGCCTTCGGGAAGAATTTCAAGAGTGCAGGGCGCTTCCGTCATTCTGTAGCGCAGGCGGGCTTTTGCCCTGCGGATATAGCTGTCTGTTCCTGCGAAGATGCAGTCTTTCAGTTTGACTCCCCGTCTGGCGGATTCCTCTTTGATGCCCAGATGCACATCGCCGCTTTTGGGGTCGATGGAGCTGACATAAAGCGGTTCGTGATAGCCGATGCCGAGGCCTTTTCTCTGTCCGACAGTGTAGAAAACTATTCCGTCGTGTTCTTTCAGCGGTTTGCCGTCCAGTATGAAGTTGCCCTTTTTTATGTCCTTGTCTTTGAGCTTGCCTCGCAGGTAATCCCTGTAGTCTCCGCCCATGAGAAAGCAGACTTCCTGACTGTCTTTTTTATCCGCAACGGAAAGACCGAACTCCCCGGCGAGCTTCCGTGTCTGATCCTTTGTCATCCCGCCCAGAGGGAAGCGTACTACCTCAAGCTGATATGGCTCCATAAGGCACAGGTAATAGGACTGATCCTTGTTTTTATCCAGCCCCTTCGCCACAAGTTTTTTGCCGCCGTGTTCCGTTATGCGGGCATAATGTCCGGATATGAGTGCGGTGCATCCTTCGGCCTTCATCTCTCTGAAAAGGTAGTTGAACTTTGCCCCGTGGTTGCAGTGGCAGCAGGGGTTGGGAGTTTTGCCGAGTTTATATGTGCGGATGAAGTAGGATATAACGTCCTCTCCGAAGAACTTGCGGTAATCGGCTGCGTACCACTTAATGCCGAGCTGCTTTGCGCAGGCTTCCGCATCTGCGAGCGCCTGTTCCTGTCCGTCGAATAAATGCAGGGTCACGCCGGTTACGTCATACCCCTGTTCAAGCATAAGCATGGCGCAGGTTGTGCTGTCCACGCCGCCGCTCATGGCAACCATAACTTTTTCTTTCATTTATTTTCCTTTCTTTACTTTTTGAGTACGGGATGTTAGCAATTATTATGAACAGTATGTATTAAAAGGGATTTGATGAAAGTTTCAACTGTTATTTTCGATTTCGGCGGAGTGATAGCCGAGGAAGGCTGGGCAAAAGGGGTGAGGATAATCGCAGAAAAATGCGGTCACGAACCCGAAAGCTTTTTCGGACTCTGCGTTCAGGCAATCACGGACACCGGCTTCTGCATAGGTAAAGTGGACGAATACGGCTATTGGGAAGCGGTGAAAAAGCAGGTCAGCCTGCCCATGAGCCCCGCGGAACTGAGGAATGAGATCCTTCCCCGGTTTGTGGTGCGTCCGTATATGATTGAACTGGCTGAAAAGCTCGGCAGGAAATACAGAACGGCAATCCTGAGCGATCAGACCCACTGGTTGGACGAACTGAACGAAAGGGACGGATTTTTTAAAAGCTTTCAGCATGTTTTCAATTCGTACCACGACGGAAACAGCAAGCAGAACCCCTCATATTTTACAGAAACCTGTAATAAGCTGAACATTTTTCCGCAGGAAGCGGTGTTTATTGATGATAATAAGGGAAATATCGCCCGTGCTCTCGGTGCGGGGATGAACGCCGTGCTGTATGAAACCTTTGAACAGACGGCTGATGAACTGAAAAAATATGTGGAAATTTAGTACGGAGGTTGCTTATGTTCAGAATTTCTAAACAGGATACGGCACTTGTGGTGGTTGATGTTCAGGAAAGGCTTGTTCCTGCCATGGATCCCAAGGTTTACGAACGCATCAGAAACAACATAATCAAACTCATAAAAGGCTTCAAAATTATCGGTTCCCCTGTTCTCGTCACCCAGCAGTACACCAAAGGGCTGGGCAGCACAGTGAAGGAGATCGCTGATGAAGCGGGAGAGGATTATTTCGAGAAAGTAACCTTTTCATGCTGCGGAGAGAAGACTTTTGTGGAAAAACTGAAAAATGAGGGCATAAAGAACGTGATCCTCACCGGAATGGAAACCCATGTATGCGTTCTTCAGACTGCCGTGGATCTCATAGCAAACGGTTTCAATGTCCATGTGGTTGCCGATTCCGTCTGCTCCCGCGCCAAATTCAACTGGGAGATAGGCCTGAGGTATATGGAGAAGGCCGGAGCGGCCGTAACTGTTTCCGAGACTGTTCTTTTCCAGCTTCTGGGCGCGGCCGGAACCCCTGAATTCAAGGAAGTTTCAAAACTCATAAAATAACTGTCATTTCATGATGCTTTTCCGTCAGGGAGTTTCCGCTCCCGGGCGGAAAAGTTCTTTTGCACCAGCCCCTGTTTTTAACACTCAGTTTCCGTTAACTTCATTGGATTTCCCGATGTTTATAGATTAAACTAATGCATATCAATTCGGGAAGGTGTGTGTATGGGAACAGGCATCAGAATATTAATGCTTCTGGCGGTGATGCTGACATGCGGAGCTGTTTTTGCCGGCGATGTGAATCTGAACATCGGATACGAAAGCTCGGCGTCAAATCAGCATGAGCTCGGCGGCGGAACAGATCAGATAATCTACGGCGGGGATGATCTTGTAACAGGCAGAACAGGCGGCGACGGCTCCTTCGAGCCGGATACGGAGGCCGGAAACTCGGTAATAGGCTTCTCAATGTTCATCAGTGAGTATTATCAGATTTATTCAATTCCGGTGAGCTATAAAATCAGCGAAAGATTTAAGCTTACCGCGTCATTTCCTCTTGTGAGAAGAGTTGTTGAGCATGAGGGGAACGAATACAGCAAAACAGGCGTGGGCGATGTTTCTGTCGGCTTCGGCTGGCTTGCGTTCAGCAGCAAGGACTCCGAATCGGTCACAAATTTCTCGGTGACTCTTCCCACGGGTGATTCCGAGGCTGAGGACGGAGGCTACGCTGTGCCTCTCGGTTCCGGCGGCTACTCACTCTTCCTTTCGCAAAACCTCATTTACGGATTAGGCCAGTCACGCTTCTCCCTCCTCGGAGAGGCCGGCTTCAGATACTTTGCCGATGCTGAATACAAAATTTTCAACACAACGGAAGAGCTCAGGCGCGGCAATCAGTTTTTTGCCATGGGCGGACTTCAGTATCAGGCAACGGAAAAACTCAAGCTTAACGGTAAAATGAAATATACATATGTGGGCGAAGGCGAATCACGCCTTGCCGGACAAAGCTGGAAAGACAGTGACGATGCGGTGAACGCTCTGGATCTGATTCTCTCCGGAACTTATAAAGCCTATAAAAAATACTGGCTGGAGCTTGGACTGGTTGTTCCCGTTGCAACAGGCTACGGCGACGGCGTTGACGATGAGGAGGACAGAGGAGTGGGAGTCACCGCATCTGTCTACACAAGGTTCTAGGATTAAGGAGCTGTTAAGATGAGAAATATATTTAAACTTTTCCTTCCGGTTCTTCTTCTTGCGGTGCTTGCCGCCTGCGGAGGCGGTTCTTCCGGTTCGGACAGTGACGGAAATCTTTCTATGAGCCTCAGGTTCGAGCAGCCGCAGGAGAGATCTGCCATCGCTCTTGAGTCGCTTTTTCTTATTGTCGCAAACGAAGATATGAGCATCGAGCCGGACAGCTACGACCTGCTCCCCCTTTATAATGAAGGAAACGGCAGCTTTACTGTTTCCGCCCTGACAGACGGCGACAAATATTACTTCAAGGTTTACGGATACGCCGAAGAGAGCATAGTTTACTACGGCTCCGCTTCCCTTACTGTTCAGCCGGGTTCCAACAGTCTTGACCTTTATGTGAGACTCACAAACGGCGCTTACGAGTCCAGCATTCCTTCATTCTGTGTCGGCTCTATGTACAACGGCGCGTCAAGTCTGGCTGTGAATTACCCTGACTCTGTGGATTCATTTTATGTAATCTCGGATAACAACCTCACTGATTTCTTCGGCCCTGTCAACACCGTCAATTTCTCATCTCCGGTTGAGATAAGCGGAGCGGATGCCGAAGGCGGGTTTGAAGGGGTCTACAGCGGAACTCTTACGACAGGCGATGTGTTCATAGCGCGTGCATTTTTCACCAACATGTTTGGACAGGCAGACTTTGAGGACAGAATGTTCTTCACTGACCAGATATTTACAGATGCCTCTGTTATAGATGCGCTTCCGCCCCATGTGGATTCCGAAATTTCAAATACATTTACATGGACTCTGCCCGCAAATTCCGGCAGTAATGAATTTACCGGTGTCGCGGTGAGAATCATTGACGGAGACACTGACGAGGAAACCTACGTGAGCTTGAGCTCTTCCGCCGAATCATACACAATTCCGGCAGGAACGCTGAAACGCAACACATGGTACATGTTTCATGTTATAACCTCAAACGGCTGCAATATGTCCGTGGCTGAAACTTCTTTTGTAACAAATCCTTAAACACATAAGGGCGGGGGACTCCCCCGCCCTGTTAAATTATTTTACATCTGCTTTTATATTTTTACTTTCCAAGCCCTCTCATTTCGGAATAGAATAGGCAATGTCAAACATGCTCCTGATGTTTTTAATGTTTCTGGTTATGATCTCCTGGGGGGGCTCATGGGTTAACGCGAAAATACTCGTGCGTTACGCCGCTCCCGATCAGCTTATTTTCTGGCGCTTTGCCCTTACCAGCCTTACCCTTATTCCGGTTATGCTTCTTCTTAAAGAGGGTTTCCGCTTCCGCAGGACAGGCTTTTTCGCTGCCCTCGGCGGAGCCGTGCTTCTCCTTGTTTACAACTTCTTTTTCTTTATGGGGCTCAAAAAAGGGCTGGCAAGCATAGGCGGAGTGCTTACCACTACGCTGATTCCCGCTGTAACATACTTTATCAACAAACTTATTTCCCGAGGCGGGTTTCTGAAAAAAGATATCATGGGGCTCTGCATAGGAGCCGTGGGCGCCGGATTCATTTTAAGGATCTGGGAGATGGACTGGTATGCCCTGTTTCACAGCGGCAACGTGTTTTTTCTTCTTGCCGCAGTGACATGGGCGGTGCTCACCAACCTCAGCGCAAGGGTTAAAACTATTCTTTCCCCCATAGGGTTCAACTTTTACCTTTCGCTGTTCACGACTATTTTCATATTTGCCTATATGAAAGGGGATGTGGGAAGCATTGCCTCTTTTGACGGGCTGTTCTGGCTGAATCTTTTCCTTCTGGCAGTTTTCGCCACCACCTTCGGTTCATCTGTTTACTTTATATGCGCTTCCAAGCTGGGTTCGGATAAGGCCAGCTCATTTGTTTTTCTTGTTCCCGTGAGCGCACTTATTTTCAGCATGGCTTTTCTCGGGGAGAAGGTGGCATGGAGCACTTTCACCGGAGGAGCGATAGCGCTCTGCGCTGTTTATCTTATCAATAAAAAACCCGGAGCCGCCTAAACACCCACTCAGTTCAGAACGGCGCACCTGCCGTCCTGAAGCGGAAATGAGGCGGTTCTTCCTTAGTTCTCAGCAAACCCTGATTACCTTTGCTCCGGTAATACGCAGGAGCTCCTGCGGAGTTATTTTATAGATGGAGTAGGGTGAGCCTGCCGCTGACCAGATTTCGGAGAACTCCATGAGTGTCTCGTCCAGAAAAACTATCGGTTCCTCTTTATGGGCTATGGCGGGAACGCCGCCTATGACATATCCTGTTTTCTCTCTTACGAAGTCTGCATCCGCCTTGTCGGGTTTCTCGCCGAGGTGATCACGGATCAGTTTTGTATCCACACGGTTTGCTCCGCTGGTGATGACCAGCACGGCTTTGTCCGCTTTTTTTGCCTTGAATACAATTGATTTCGCTATCTGCGCCAGTTCGCAGCCTGCGGCGTCCGCTGCTTCCTGCGAGGTTTTGGTTGATTGTGAGAATGTGAGAACCTCAGTATCTACTCCGAGTTCCCTGAGTGCATCTGTAACTTTTGCTACGCTGTCCTGCGGTTTCTTCATACTGCGCCTTCATTTTTTTGATTTTATTTATCATAAAGCTGAGAAATTTTAAAGCCGTAACAGCCTTTCAGGGATAAAAAAAAGCCCGCCTCCGTGAAAGGGGGCGGGCTTTATTGTTTGCAGTTTGCTTTAGATTAGAACTCAGTGTCCAGAAGCATTTTTCTGATGTTCATTATTGCTTCCGTGGGGTTGAGCTCTTTCGGGCATGCCTCTACGCAGTTGTAGATTGTGTGGCATCTCCATACGCCGTGCTTATCGTTGAGGATAGGCAGACGCTCCTCAGCACCTTCGTCCCTTGAGTCAGCGAGGTATCTCCATGCTCTGAGGAATGCGTTGGGTCCGAGGTATTTTTTGTCAGCCCAGTATGAGGGGCATGAGGATGAGCAGCATCCGCAGGCTATACACTCATACAGACCGTCAAGTTTCTTCCTGTCTTCGGGAGACTGGTAGATTTCCTTGTCGGGGTTGGGTGACTTTCTTATGAGGTAAGGCTTAACAGTGATGAACTTCGTGAAGAAGTCATCAACGTCAACCACGAGGTCTCTCATAACGTTCATGCCGGGAAGAGGCTGGATCACTATGTGATCACTGCCGAGATCCTCAACTTTTGTCATGCAGGAGAGCATGTTTACGCCGTTGACGTTTATGCCGTCAGAGCCGCACACGCCTTCACGGCATGATCTGCGGTAAGTCAGCGTGGGGTCAAGCTCCCATTTGATCTGGTTGAGAGCGTCAAGCATGAGGTAGCCGGGGCGTCTCAGCTCAACATCATATGTTTTGTAGTACGGTTCCTTATCTTTATCGGGATCGTACCTGAATATTTCGAATGTAACCTTCTTCATTATCTCAGACCTCCCGAATTAATATACTCTGGCTTTAGGCGGGAACGGTTCAACAGTAAGCGGCTGCATGCGCACTTTTCTGTAGTCCACTCTCGGAGTTTTGCCGTCTTCTTCAAGGTACACTTCCGTGTGTTTGAGGAAGTTTGCGTCATCTCTGTCGGGGTAGTCGTCCCTGAAGTGACCGCCTCTTGATTCTTTTCTCGCCAGAGCCGCTTTTGTGGCCGCTTTTGCGACAAGAATCATGTTGTTAAGCTCAAGAGCCTCGATGAGGTCAAGGTTGTAAACGGAAGATTTGTCCACAACTCTGAAGTCGTCCATTTTGCCTTCGAGTTTGTCGAGAACTTCAAGAGCGCCCGTCATGAGCTCTTCAGTTCTGAAAACGCCCACGTTGGTCTGCATGATTCTTGTGAGTTCTTCCCAAACGGGTCCGAAGGTGTTGGTGCCGTTGGAGTTGGCAAATTTCTGCAGAGTGGCGATGCCTTCTGAGCCTGCGTTTTCAGCAAGGTCAACAAAGGGGTTTTCCTTGGCGAATTTCGCGGCCTGCTCGCCCGCTGTACGTCCGAAGACAACAAGGTCAAGCAGAGAGTTTGTTCCGAGCCTGTTTGCACCGTGAACGGAAGCGGAAGCGCACTCGCCCGCAGCGAAGAAGCCGGGTACGTATTCCTCGCCGTCCATATTGCCTTTGATAACCTGAGTGAGGTAGCCTGTGGGGATACCGCCGTTCTGGTAGTGGGCAGTGGGCACAACGGGGATGGGTTCCTTAGTACAGTCAGCACCGGCGAAAACGAGTGAGAGCTCGTGGATGCCGGGAAGTTTTTCAAGGATGGCTTCCGCGCCGATGTGGTCGATCTTGAGGAGAACGTGGTCAGCTTTGGGGCCTACGCCGCGTCCGTCAAGGATCTCTTTCATCATTGAGCGTGAAACTATGTCTCTGGGGGCAAGGTCTTTGATGGTGGGCGCATAACGCTCCATGAAACGCTCGCCGTCTTTGTTGAGGAGGATTCCGCCCTCACCGCGAACGCCTTCTGTGATGAGGTTGCCCGCACCGTAGATTCCTGTCGGGTGGAACTGGAAAAACTCGGCGTCAGACCAGCTGAAGCCTTTTCTCATGGCGAGTGCGAGACCGTCGCCCGTGTTTATGTGTGCGTTAGAGTTAGTCTGGTAGATACGGCAGTTACCGCCTGTGGCGAAGATTATCGCCTTGGCGTGGAAGATGTGGAATTCGCCGTTCTGGATGTCATAGCAGAGAACGCCGTTAACCGCGCCGTTGTTCACGAGAAGCTCAAGTGCATAGAACTCGCTGTAGAAGTGGGTTCCCTGCTCGACTGATTTCTCATAAAGGTTCTGGAGCATTGCGTGGCCTGTTCTGTCTGCCGCGTAACATGCTCTTTTTACGGGTCTTTTACCGAATTCGGCAGTGTGTCCGCCGAAGGGGCGCTGAGCGATTTTTCCGTCCGGAGTACGGCTGAAAGGCAGACCGATGTGCTCAAGGGCGATGATCATCTCAGGCGCTTTTCTTGTCATGTATTCGGCTGCGTCCTGATCTGCAAGATAGTCGCTGCCTTTGACAGTGTCAAACATGTGCCAGTGCCAGTGGTCTTCCTCAAGGTTGCCGAGGGAAGCGGAGATGCCGCCCTGAGCGGAGATCGTGTGGCTTCTTGTGGGGTAAACTTCCGAAACAACGGCAGTTTTTACGTGCTGTGACGCAACCTGAGCCGCATTGAGCCCTGCGCCGCCTGCACCCACGACAACCACGTCGAACTTATGATATTCAACTTTAACAGACATAGGTAATACCTCTTGTAATTTTTGAATCAGATGACTTTGATCGCCAGAACCGCAAGAGTGATTCCGAATATCCAGTACGCGCCGAGGATTATGCCTCTCCAGCCTGCGCTGGAAACGTAATCGTCGGTAATCATCTTAAATCCGTTGAACGTGTGGAAAAGACCGAAGGCGATAACAGGTGCGAGAACGACCTGCATCATGCCGTATTCCCCGCCCTTCATCATGGAGAAGAAGTGCATAAGAACAACAAGGATGAGTATTACACCGGAAATTCTCTGCATGAGCCATGCGAAGGTTCCTGTGTTGCTTGATCCCATAAATTTGTAATTGTTCATCTGTTTTCCTCCTAGCTGAAGATCGGAATAGCGCCGATCACGGTTATGACGATGGTTATGAAAACCACTGCCATGAAGTATTTGGAGAAGTTTTCCCTGTGGGCTCCTGCTCCGAACTCCATAAGGACGATCCTCACGCCGTTAAAAGCGTGGAACGAAAAGCTCACGAGGAACAGAGCTTTCACAACTGCGGCGCCGGTAACTGATGAAAGGGCGGAAACAGTTCCGGAAACGCCGAGAATGTGCATAATAAGGTAAGCACCGATTATAACCCCTGTTATACGGTGCAGCAGCCATGCGACCATTCCGGTGTGCTTGCGGTACCCGGTTTTCTTCGGGTAGGTAACAAGGTCTTTCCTTGGCATTGTACACTCCTGTCGTAGTTATTAAAACAAACGATGTT
>JBFWJG010000038.1:0-25324 GCA_050253335.1 Deferribacterales bacterium
GCGCCGCCGTAAAGTTTGGCGAGAGCGAGCTTCTCCCATGTGTCCGGCCTGTTCACAGGGTTAATGAGAATACCGCTGGTGAGATGCGTTTGTATAACGGAAGTATCCTGCGCCATTTCAAAGACCTGCCTGCTCATATAAGCAGGGTTGACCAGAGTGAGCTTCCTGCCGGACTCTGTGATAATGTCCCTGTCCTGAACATGGCTGAGATATGGGTTGGGCTTGACTTTATCGGTAACCGGAACATAAACCCCGCCGTGGCTTGTGTTCCATTTTCTGTAAAGCTCGTCCTTGGTGAATGTGGATTCCGCCATCATGGCGGCGATTCTTGTGGTGGAGTTGCGTATTTCCAGATACTGCAGAAAGGTAAGACTGATTATAAGCCCTGTCCATATGAATACAAGCATTACGGAATAAAGCCTGATCCTTCTGATTTCCTCTCGCATCTCTGACTCCGGAAATATTTGTGTATTTACTTATATATTACCTCTGAAAGAAATTGTTTCAAAGTAATTTCGGTCATTGTGCATTTTTTCAGGCAGTGGTTGAGAACAGGTAAGGACGAAAAAAAAGGGCTGCTCCGGGGCAGCCCTGTGTTACGCTGATTTTACCGTTATTTTATCGACATTTCCGTCGGAAAGCTCCACAACTTTGTGAGCATATTCCGCGTAGTCCCTCTGGTGGGTCACCATAACCACGGTGAGCCCCTCTTTGTTCAGATCGCTGAGTATCTGCATAACGGCGTCTCCGTTGGCTTTGTCCAGACTGCCTGTCGGCTCATCGGCAAAAAGGATCGCCGGACTGCCCACTATGGCTCTGGCTATTGCCACCCTCTGCTGTTCGCCGCCGGAAAGCTGTGAGGGGAGGCGCTTTTCCTTACCGGAAAGCCCCACCTTCGCCAGCGCGTCAAAGGCTCTTGCCTTCTGTTCCTTCCCCGCGGGTCTGATCCCTGAGAGGAACGGGAGCATGACGTTTTCAAAGGCTGTCATATACGGCATCAGGTGATGAAACTGGAATATCATCGCCGCCTCTTCCCTGCGGAAGCGGTCGGTCTCGCAGCGCTTCATTCCCCTGAGGGGCTTATCCATGTAAATTATGTCGCCCTTGTCCGCATCCAGAAGAGAGGACATTATGTTCAGCAGAGTGCTTTTGCCGGAGCCTGAACGCCCCAGAAGGCAAACAAACTCGCCCCTTTCCACATCAAGGGACACACCCTTGAGCACCGGAGTGACAACTCCGCTTCCGCTGTAGCTTTTGTATATATCATTTACTCTGAGCATCGTTTCACCTATAGCCTTATTATGGCGCTTGCCGGTTCGGTTCTGGCCGCCTTGAGAGCGGGGATGACCGATGCCGCCACGGAAACAAGGCACACAACAGCCACGCTGAGAACCAGATGAGCAGGCTCAAAGTGTATCGCCGCGCCGTCTGTAAGCTCCATTTTCTCAAGTATTTTCACCGCGGTGAAATAACCCGCCCCGAAGCCTGCTAAACCGGAGGCCGCGCCTATCACCAGCGATTCGAAGCTGAACAGGCAGAAGATCTTGAACCTTGAATAGCCCATTGAGCGGAGAATGCCTATCTCACTGCGGCGTTCGGCTACGGAGGCCATCATGAACACTGCGAGCATGAAGCAGGCGATAACAAGGATCACGGCGCTTATCACGAGCACAAGGTTTTTCACGAAGTTGACGGTGAACATCCTCTGCTTGACCACGCTCTGCATGGCAGTAACGTCCACATCAGGCAGAGCCTGCTTTATCTGCATCACTATATCTTCAATGGGGCATCCGGCGCAGAGAGCCGAGACCTCAACGAATGTGACCTCCCCGGGCTTGTTCTTCAGCTCCTGAAGAGCGGTTATATCCATGAAGACAAGCTTGTCCTCATCTGTACCCATAGGGGCGAGGACACCGGCAACATTAAAGGTTTTCCCTTCGATCTCCGTTTCCCAGCCCTTCTCAAGCCCTAAGAGCTTCGCGGCGGTGTTTCCGGCAACTATGTCGTATTTGCCGAACTCGCTTCCTTCCTCAAGACCGTCCATGACCATTTCCGTGCCTTCGGGAAGGCTTTCCGTGCCGTCTCCGTGCGCTTCGTGGTCTGCCTTGTCTATATACCAGTAGCTTTTTATTTTAAGCTCTTCCACCCAGTTTATACCCACAACGGCAAACTCCCTGCCGTTCACGGAGGAAGTTTCCAGAAGCTTTGGCGCAACGGAGCTTATGCGCTCCTTGTAGCCTATTCCGCGAACCCCGTTTTCCACCTCGTCCATATCAAGCTTGTGGATGTTGTAGGAAAGGTTGCCCATGGAGAAACCGCCGTAGCTCACATCAAGACTTTCGGAGTGAGGTCTTACGAGGATATTGGCTCCGTAGGCGGTGAGCTTCTGCTCAAGGCTTTCGCCCACAGTGGCGGAGACATAGTAAAGCCCCACAACGGATATTATACCCGCCGAAAAGACCAGTGTAAGCATTGTCGTCCGCAGTGCTTTGCGTCTCAGGTTTTTTAAAGGTATGGTGAACAAATTCATCAGTTATCCTAGAAATACATAGCGCCGGAGGCTATGTCTGTTGTTTTGAGATAGACAAATTCCTTGTCGGTCGTTCTTGTCAGGGGCGAAGGGTTGCAGCCGCCTTTGACCTCGTTTATTCTCATGGAGTGAAACTTCATCCCGCAGTTGTTGCAGACCATGAAATCACCCTGCTGGGAATAGCCCTTCTTCTCGCGGTAGCAGACATCACATGCGTCAAACGCCGCTCTTATAACACCGTCACTGCTTTTGAGTATGAAGTATTTAACATCTTTACCGTTTATTTTTGTATAGTAATAGTGCGCCTTGCCGTCATTAACATCTTTAAGGGCTATTTTAACCACGCCGTTCTGCGCCTTTGCCTCTTTCACTTTGCCGCCGCCCCAGCTCCACGCCGCGACTGACATAACGAGAACGCCTAACAGTAATGCCTTGAGTATGATCTTCATGTTTCCTCCATGTGTATCTACGTATGAACCTTTGAAGCGGAAAAAGTTCCGCTCATGCGGCACTGCCCATGCGGAGCGGGCAGTGCCGTCTGCGGAAGACTCCTCCCCCGAGAAGTCCTGAAAGCTTATTCATATTTACATGATAGGAAATATAGACGGATGAATTTTATGTGACAACAGCTTACTTTAAAAAAATTTAATTTTATACAATATATTGATACTACTAGATTATTAACCGAAGAACACTCTTTCGAAACTTAAAATAAGCCTGCCCGCCCCCCTCTCAGCCCTTTTTCCCTGTGCAGTTTTTGCACAGATCCTGTTTGTTGAACAAATACTCACATTTCCTTGATCACGTTTCTTAAAAGGAGTAATATCATATGAATATTGCGGAGGTATTTCATGAAAAGATTTATTACGCTTCTGACAGCTGTACTTGTTGTCTGTATGTTCTCAGCGGCCTTCGCCGCGGAACGCTTCGTCATCCCCCTTGACGCGGAAAACGACCTCTACACGGCGGACAAAACCTTCATCACAGACGGCATTGAGATAGCAGCCGCAATGTCACGCCCGACAGAGGCCTTCAAGCCGATCACCTTCACGTTCGCCTTTGCGGAAAAGGGAGCGCCTATTGCGGTGGAGAACGGCAAAATACGCTTTAACATGAAGATGGACATGGGCGAATATGCCTATGACCTCACAAAGGCGGACGGAAAATACACAGCAACCGCTGTTCTGCCCAAGTGCATGATGGGCGGGGAAATCTGGTTCGGCAAGCTCACCTTCTCCCATAAAGGCACTGAGCACTCCAAGGTATTTTTCTTCAAAATACCCAAAAGTTAGGAGCCGATCTTGCAGAACATTGACCTTCTGGGGTTTCTTTCGCTCGGTTTTTTCGGGGGGTTCGGGCACTGCATAGGCATGTGCCACCCCTTCGTTCTTTATATCTCCGGCAGATTCGTGGGCGGAAACAAAGGCTATGCGAAGATGTACGTTCCCCACCTGAAATACAACATAGGCCGCTCCGTCACTTACGCCGTGATGGGCGCCGCGGCGGGCGCACTGGGGAATATGGCCACCCTCGCCGGAAACATGGCGGGGATACAGAAAGCCTCCGCCGTATTCGCCGGAGTGTTCCTTATCCTTTACGGGCTCCTGTCATTCTTAGGCTACAACCTGCTGAACAGGTTCGAGAACAGATTTGCCGCAGAGAAAATAATGAATCTGATAAAAAAAGTTCAGCCTAAAACAGCCTTCGGCAGCGGACTTGTTCTGGGGCTTATCCCCTGCGGGCTGGTTTACGGGGCGCTTATCGCCGCCTCCGCCTCCGCAAGCGCAGTGAAGGGCGCATTGTCCATGTTCCTCTTCGGCACAGGCACGATCACCGCCATGATGCTCGCCGCCGTATTCGGCAACTTCATCATGGGCAGAAGGGGCTTCTTCAATCTGCTGAGCCTCATACTCCTCATCTGCATGGGCGCATGGTTTATCTGGCAGGGAGTAAGGTTTTAGGACTTCGAGTTGATCCTCATCGAGTTGAACACAACGATCAGGGAGCTGACCGCCATGAACGCGGCGGAGAATATGGGGTGTATCTTCCCTGTTACCGCAAGGGGTATTGCGATGAAGTTGTAGGAGAAAGCCCAGAACAGGTTCTCTTTTATCACGGTGAATGTTTTTTTCGCGGTTTTGTTTAATTTGAGAATAACGGAGAGATCGCCCCGCATCAGCACAGCATCCGCGCTTTCAATGGCTATGTCAGTCCCCTTGCCCATGGCAATGCCTGCGTCCGCCTCGGTTAACGCCGGAGCGTCATTGATCCCGTCACCCACCATAGCAACTCTCAGCCCCTGTTCTTTCAGACTGCGCACTGTTTCGGCCTTTTCAAAAGGGGTTACCTCGGCGCGGCATTCTATCCCCTCTATGCCTATGGTGCTCACGAGCTTGTCCGCCGCCCTGCGGCTGTCACCGGTGAGAATAAGCACTCGGTTTCCGCGCCTCACAAGCTCCTTCAGAATGTACCCCGCCTCCTCACGGACGGAGTCGGAAAGGAGGATGAAACCGATCAGCTCCCTCTCCTCTGAGACTGCGGCGACGGTGTGCCCCTTGGCAGAGAAATAATCATGCTGTTCCCGCATTTCGGGGGTGACTTCTGCGTGTTCCTCAATGAATTTCAGTTTTCCTGCCCTTACTTTTCTGCCGTTTATATCCGCCTCAACACCGTTTCCGGGTATTTCGCGGAAATTTTCGGCGGGAAGGAATGTGCCGTCATAATAATCCGTGACAGCCTTTGATATAAGGTGGGATGAATAACGCTCAACCGATGCGGCAAGCTCCAGCGTCCGCCCTGAGCCGAGGTCATAAATATCCGCCACTTTCATCTCGCCTCTGGTGATTGTGCCTGTTTTGTCAAAGCACCAGCAGTTTATGCGGCTGAGTGTCTCCATGACCTCGCCGCTTCGCACCAACGCGCCGAATGAGGCGGTCTTAGTGGTGGCTATCATAACCGCAAGAGGCGTTGCCAGCCCAAGGGCGCATGGGCAGGCGATCACCAGCACGGAGACAGCGTTCATAAGCCCTGTAAGCCCGTTTCCTGTAGCGAAGTACCACCAGCCGAAGGTCACGGCGGCTATTGTGATTATGACAGGCACAAACCAGCCCACGATGCTGTCCGCCAGATTCTGAATCGGCGCTTTTTCCGCCTGAGCCTCCTCCACAGCCTTCACTATGCGGGAGAGCACAGTTCCGCTCCCCGCCTGAGCGCATTCTATGACAAGGGTTCCGTTAAGGTTTGATGTCCCTGCGAAAACCTCTGCGTTCTCCGTTTTGAACACAGGAGAGGACTCTCCGGTGAGCATGGATTCGTCCACCTCGCTTTCACCGCAGACTACCCGTCCGTCCGCCGGAACGGAAGAGCCGGGCAGAACCTCAAGGAAATCGCCTGTTTTCACCGACCTGACAGGGACAAGCACAGGCTCAAGCTTTCCCGCGGCATATTCTGCGGGGTCAAACTCCCTGATGATCCTCACGGTTTGAGGCTGGTAGGACAAAAGACGGGTGACAGCGCCGCTGTGACGGAGCTTGGCTCCTGTTTCTATGAATCTCCCAAGAAGTATGAGGGTTATTATCATGCATGTGGTATCGAAATATACTTCCCTTTCGCTGAAAACCGCGCCCACGCTGTAGACATATGAACTGAATGAACCGAGAAAAACCAGAACATCCATATTCAGCACACGGTTGCGGACAGATTTAAGGCTGTTGACGATGAAAGGCCAGCCTGAGTAAAACATAACCGGAGTAGCCAGAGCCCATGAGAGAAGCTTGAAAAATTTATTCAGCCCTTCTTCCATCCCCTGAAAATATCCGGCATACATGGCGAAGGTGTAGAGCATTACGTTCATTGCGAAGAATGAACCTATGGAAAAACGATAGAAATAGTCCTTCCGTTCCTCCTCAAGGACAGTGTTTCTCCCCCCTTTGCCAACAGGCATGGGCGGATAGCCTAGGGAACGGAACTTCTCCAGCATATCGTTCAGGCTCAGCGTCCCCTTTTTCCAACGGACTTTTGCCTTGTGGGTTGCGTAGTTGACCCGAACGTAAGAGATGTTTTCATCCCTGCGGAAGAAGTTTTCCACCAGCCATATGCAGGAGGAGCAGCGGACGCCTGAAAGAACCACATCAAGGGAGCATTCCCCGTTGTCCTCTTTGAAATCATCCTCGAAAAGCTCGTCCGAAATGCGGGCGGAATCCACCCCGCCCTCTTTCCAGTCCGTGCGGCGGATATAAAAGGAATCAAGCCCCGCATCGTGTATAAGCCCGTAAACGCTCATGCAGCCGTGACAGCAGAAATATAGGGTCTCTCCGTCCTTTTCGGTTTTAACGGCGGAGTTTTCCTTAACATCCAGCAGACAGTGGGCGCATTTTCTATTTGTCGTCTTCGTCGTCATCAAGCATCCGGTATTTCGGCCCTTCAATATCGTCGAACTGTCCTTTTCTGCCCGCATAAAGAAAAAGCCCCAGAGCGATTGCCCCGAGAATCAGGCTGACCGGAATCAGCAGATATAAGGCTGACATTATCCGGCGTATTTAAGGGCGAACAGAAGGGGTATGCCTATCATGGTTACCAGGCTTATTATCATCAGAATTGTTCCCTTTCTCATATGATCCTCCTGAAAATGAAAACTAATTTATATAAAAGTTCCTTTTAAGCCTTACCTCTTTGCCGTCCACGGCAAAGGTCACTTTAAGGATATGGTAGCCTTTCTCAAGACGAGGGGCGGACACGGCGTAGCCTTCGCCGCTTTCAGCGACATTAAGTTCAAGAGCTCCCCCGCCCACCGGCCTCTCCACTTCCGCTTTCATTGTTTCGGGTTTGTAGGTTCCGCCGAGGGAGAAATCCAGAACCACATTTTTATCAGACTGCTCTATCTTTTTCACGGTGAGCTTGAGCCCCTTTTCCATGACAGTGCTGCGCATCTCGTCATAGACGAGACCTTTCTCGTATGAGTTATCCTCAACCCTGCCGTCAAAAAGCTTTTTGCCCACTATAACAGAAGGGGCGATAGTAATGAGCGCCAGCAGAAATATAAGAACAGTCACCTTCATTTTTTCCTCCCTATGGGTTTGCGGAAGCCGGCTTCAGCCAGCACGGATTCGGGTTTGTCTCCGCCTGTTTCAGCCTTCAGACTGAATGTCCGCACAGGATATTTCCCGAAAGCTTCCTCCGGCAGAATGATATAAACCTCTTTCCTGACCGATTCGCCCGCGCCGAGCTCAAAAACCCGCTCAGGCTGAATTTCGGAAGCTTCCGCGCCTTCCACGCTGAGGCTTATCTTCATCCCCTGTCCGGTGCGGTTGGTGAGCCTCACGTCAAAGGCGTTTATTATCCGCCCTTCACGCTCCCTGGGCATTATACGGGACGAGGGATAAACCTCGAAGCCCAAAGGGGAGCCAAACAGCAGCCGCACAGCGAAAAGCACGGTAAATATCAGAAACAGCCCCGAAGTTATCAGCACGTTTGCCCTGAAAAACTTAGGCTTATCCTCAAGGCCGTAAACATAGCCTATGAGGGATGTCTTCCCTTTTTTGCCCATCACCCTGCCGCAGGCCTGAATGCACTCCGCGCAGTTTATGCACCCCTGCGAGAAGCCCCTGCGTATGTCTATCCCTGTGGGGCATGTTTTTACACAGGCAAGGCAGTTTATGCACTCGTCCCTTCTTTCGGGGTGCATTGTGATCGCCATTGTGTGGGCATCGAACATAATCCCCTGAAGCTTCGCATAGGGGCAGACGGTGGTGCAGAAGCCGTGGCGGAAAAAAGCAAAGTTAATATAGGTTATGCCCGAAAGCACACCCCAGAACCACAGCGTGACGCTGCCGAGATTCAACTCCGTCAGATCCTTTATAAAATCGTATGGCGGCACAAAATACCATATCATACAGGCCGAGATCAGAACGCTGAAAACCGCCGTGAAGATATGCCCTTCCGTTTTTGAAGCTCGGCTCAGCTTCTTTGAGTCCATCTTTCTGGTGAAGTCCACCATCAGGGTCTGAGGGCAGAGCCACCCGCACCATACCCGCCCGAAAAGCTGGGTTACGGATATGAACAGAAACGTCAATGCGAATATAAACAGAAGAATCAGGAAAAAATCCTCTATCCATATCGCTTTTCCGAAAAAGAACAGCCTGAGCGAGGGGATGTCTAACCTCAGCAGGCTTTCCCCGTTAAGCCGCAGGAAGGGAACACCGAAAAACAGCAGTGTCGCTCCCCAGCGGACGGCCTTTCTGTAAAACTGCAAATCAGCGGTCATTTCTTTTCTTCTGTTTCCTGATCATCGTCTTCGAGCATCCTGTACTTTGCCTCTTCCACCTTGTCTTTCCGTTTTGATGAATAGTAGTAGAAAATCAGTCCGGCGAAAACGGCAGTAAGCAGGATACCGTATAAAAGAAATGACAATGCTCCGAATTCCATCAGCTTTTCCGTCCTTTAAAAGAATACCCCTCCGCGGACAAAGCCGCGGAGAGGCTGTCAGTCAGTTTATTTTTCTATGCTTTCCTGGTAGGCTTTTTCCTGTGACCAGCCGCTTATGGCGGGTGTGTACATCACGAAATAGTACGCACCCCAGAGAATCAGCCCGATGAAAAGCACAAGCCAGCCCAGAGGGAGCTTATGCTCCGTATCCTTGCGGTTAAATTCTTCAATATTATCGAATTCTTCTTTCTGCATGGCCTTTCTCCTTATTCAGCGAGTGATTCAATGTATCCGACCAGAGCCCAGATCCTTTCTTTGCTGAAAGATGAGGCAAAGCCGGGCATCACGCCTTCATATCCGTTGGCAATCACCAGATAAGTGTCTCTGGAAGCGGCGCCTGCTGAGGCATAATCCGTAAGGGAAGCGCCTATGTTGCCTTCTGCGTTTGCTCCGTGGCATCCGGCGCACTCAGCGGCGTAAAGGGCTCTGCCCTCGGCCAGCGCATCAGCGTTACCCGCCAGCGGGTTTGTTTCCTCAACGGAATCCTCATCCACAACTATGACGCTTTCCTTGGTCACTGCCGTGCCCAGAACCTGAAGATAGGCCACCATTGCGTCAAGCTCAGTGGATTCGGCGGCCTGCGCAAGCTCTTCTTCGGTATAGGGGAAGCCGAGAGCGTCCATTCTGGCTTTCATCTCTTTAACATTAAGAAGCTTATCCTTCAGCCAGGGATACTTGGGCATGTTGGACTTAGGGAAGAATGCCTGCGGGTTTTCCATATGCTGAATATGCCACTCGTCAGGATATTTCCCGCCGACTCTGGCGAGATCGGGACCAGTACGTTTCGAACCCCAGAGGAAGGGACGGTCATAGGCAAATTCGCCCGCTTTGGAGTAATCCCCGTAACGGAGCACATCCGCCTTGAGCGGCCTTACTGTCTGGGTGTGGCAGTTTACACAGCCTTCTTTCTGATAAATGTCACGTCCGGCGAGTTCCATAACCGTATACGGCTGAAGGTTCTCAAGCTTAGGGTGCATTCCTTTTGTAAACATGGGGGCTATTGTGGTCACTATTGTGCCGATGAGCACCGTGACCGCCACCATAAGGGCAAAGGGTACGGCCTTGGAGTAAATATCTTTTTTATGGCTCATAACCGCACCCCCTACACTGCTTTCGCTTCGGCAGCGGCGGCCTTAGCCTGCCCCTGCCTGATTGTCATGAAAACGTTATAAACAAAGAACAGCATTCCCACTACGAATATAACTCCGGAAACGGTTCTCATCTGCCAGTAGGGATAGTTGCCCACGAGTGTTTCCATGAAAGTGTATTTCAGGCTTCCGTCGGCGTTTGTCATTTTCCACATAGCGCCCTGCTGAATGCCCGTAACCCACATTGTTATGGAGAACATGAGCTGCCCCACAAGAACAAGCCAGAAGTGGATATTGGCCACCTTCTCGCTGAAAATTTCAGTTTTGTATATGTGAGGGATTATCACATATACGGATGCACAGATTATCATGGTAACCCAGCCCATCGTTCCCATGTGCACGTGCCCGGGAACCCAGTCTGTGTAGTGGATAAGCGAGCTTATCACCCTTATGCCCTGCGAGGGGCCCTGAATGGTCTGAAGACCGTAGAAGGTGATGCCCAGAACGAAAAACTTGGTGAGGTAGTTTGTCCTCATTTTGCCCCAGTCAGCGTCCACAGTGAAGTAGCCGTTGATAACGGAGCCCCACGAGGGAGCAATGAGGAACAGCGTGAAGGCTATGCCCAGAGTCTGAATCCAGTCGGGCAGAGGGGTGTACACAAGGTGATGCGCGCCTGTCCAAAGGTAGGCGAATATCAGCGACCAGAAAGAGATGATCGAGAGCCTGTGGCTATAGAGCGGAAGCCCTGTTGCCTTAGGAAGAAAGTAATAGAACATCGCCAGTATCGGCGTGGTGAAAAGGAAGCCCACCGCATTGTGCCCGTACCACCACTCAACGTTGGCGCTGTTTGTTCCTGCGAACAGGTGATAGGACTTTGTGAGAGTAGCGGGTATATGCAGGTTGTTCACTATGTACAGAATTGCAACTGCTATAAGTGTTGCGATTATGTACCAGAGCGAAACGTACATATGTTCCTCTTTCCTTTTGAAAACATTCGCGAGGATCACTACGGTGAAAATAACCCAGAGGATAACGATGGCTATATCAATAGGCCATTCAAACTCGGCGTACTCAAGGGACTGGTTCATCCCTATGAAAAGGGTGAATGTCGCCAGAACCATGCCTATGTTAAACAGCCAGAGATGAAATCTGGCCAGTTTGCCCAGCACAAGGTTCCTTTTGGTAAGCCTTATTGTGAGATAATAGAAAACACCGAACTCCGCTCCGATCCCGAGCCCGTAAGCAAGGACATTGGTATGGATTGTTCTCAGCCTTCCGAAGGAGAAGTATTCACCGAAGTTGAAATCGGCGTTCCACATCTGAACCGAGATAAGAAGGCCGATGACAAGACCGATGACTCCCCAGAAGATCGCAGAGAGTATGAACCCCTGCACCGTTCTGTAGTCATATGAGTATTCATTCATTTAGAACCTCCTGCCGCCTTTTTCGGGCAGCGACATGTATATAACTTAATAAATGAAGTCTTTCACTTTGGAGCTGCGCAGCTGTCCGGTAATGCTGGACTGAATTTCTGCGAGCCTGTGGGTAACGCGGCAGAAGGGCTTTCTCGAACAGGCCGACGGGTGTGCGACGCACACGTTTATATCCAGCGTGATGCCCATGCATTTCAGAATATCATAAAGACTGGCCTCAAATGAGGAGGGAGCGGCCTCTATTCCGCCGTGCTTGCCTGTGCGGGTGGTTATAAAGCCGCCTTTTTTAAGCCTGTTTATGACTTTTGCCGTTGTGGGCTTGGGAACCCCTATGGCCGCGCTTATCTCTTCCACTTTTTTCATCCCGCCGTTTTCGGCTAAATAAACAACAATTCTTATGGCGTAATCGCCTTCGCGTGCAATGAAAGAGTCCAATTGCTTACCTCTTAGGTCAACAATACCCCTCTTTTTATCTTGTGTCAACATATTTAATAAGACTATTTTAATCCTATATCACTGATAGGAAATGAAAACAGAGGGCTCATCCCTTCAGTCTTTTGCTCATTGCCTGTCTGGATATACCCAGAAGAGCCGCCGCCCTGCTCTGGTTTCCTCCGCTTATTTTCAGCGCCTCATCGATAAGGATATCCTCCATATCTTTCAGCGAGGGGAATCTGCCGGAGTAAGTGAACTGCGCCCCGCCGGGCATGTTTGAGCTGACTGCGCCCCTGCTCCTGCCTGTGGATTCAAGATAGGCTATGACATCTCCGGCAGTCAGCACATCGCCGCTTCTGGCCGCAAGGTCATAGGCTATGGCCCGCAGTTCCCTGATATTTCCGGGGAATGCGCACGAGGAGAGGGCGCCTGCCGCTGTTTTTTCAAAGGTTTTGGAAGGAGTGCCCAGCTCTCTGACTGCCATCCTGTAAAAATGGGCAAAAAGCAGAGGGATATCCCCTTTCCTCTCCCTGAGCGGAGGCAGGTGGATTTTATGAATGGTTATTCTGTAATAAAGATCCTTTCGGAAGCGGCCTTCCTCAACCTTTTTCTCAAGATCCGCATTGGTGGCAAGAACAATCCGCACATCGGCTTTTTCCTCGGTGTCGCTCCCGAGGGCGCGGAAGGTTCCCTCCTGCAGAAAACGGAGAAGCTTGAGCTGGGAGTTTTCGGATATATCCCCCACCTCATCCAGAAACAGCGTACCGCCTGCGGCCTCAAGCAGGAGCCCTCTTCTAGCCTTGTCCGCTCCTGTGAAGGAGCCTTTTCTGTGCCCGAACAGCACATCAGTGAAAAGAGTGTCGTCAAGATCCGCCACGTTCAGCGGAACAAACGCGCCCCTGCGCCTGCTTGCCCTGTGCACGGCTTCCGCCATGAGTTCCTTGCCTGTGCCTGTCTCTCCGCAGATGAGAACGGGCTGCATACCGCCCGCCACAGCCTCGATATACTTAAAAACGGAGAACATTCCGCTCTCTTTGGTCACGATGGACGCAAAATCCTCAGGATGCTTCAGGTGCGAAGCCTCTACAGCTTCGGCAAAGCTTTCCACCTGCCTTTTCAGTTCTTCCTTTTCGAGAATGTTTTTTATGGTTGTTATGAAGCGCAGGCTGTCCACCGGCTTGAGGATATAATCATCCGCGCCTTTTTTAAGGCAGTTCACCGCTGTCTGCGAATCGTCCGCCGCAGTTATGATCACAACCGGAGTGCCCGGACGTTTTACGCTGATGAAATCAAGAATATCGTTCCCGTCCACCTCGGGCATGTACAGATCGAGCACCACAAGGGCGAACTTTCTCTGCTCAAGGATTTCCAGAGCTTTCCTGCCTCCTGAGGCGGCAGTGATGTTTTTATAGCCCGCGCTTTTGAGGGCGAATGTGTATGAAAAAAGAATGTCCTCCTCGTCATCCACGAGGAGTATGGGCACATCATATTTCAGCATAAAATTCCTCCCGCTCATCCCTGCGCGGGAAATGTAACCGTTACCGTGGTTCCTTTTTCCGGTTCGGAGAAGAAATCCAGCTCCCCTTTGTGCTCTTTCACGTAAGTATATACTATGGAAAGCCCCAGTCCGGTTCCGCCGTCTTTAAGCTTTGTGGTGAAGAAGGGCTCTGTTATCCTTCTTATTATATCACCGGGAATGCCCACACCGGTGTCAGAGACGCATATTTTCAGATTTCCGTTCTCATCGGCGGAGCAGACAAGCCTCACTGTGCCGTTTTTGTCCTTGAGCGCTTCAAGGGCGTTGAGAATGAGGTTTATAAGCACCTGCTCAATTTTCTGCCTGTTCCCCTTAAAATGCGGAACGGGCTTGATGACCTCGGCGGAAAAGCTGGATGTGTATCTGAGTATGTGCTGATTGAGGATCTTCACGGCAGAGGTGACCACTTCCTCAATATTTATCCTGTCGTCCATATGCTCCGTGTCTCCCCTTGAAAAGGTTTTCAGTTCATGGACTATCTTCTTTATCCTTTCAGAACCTCCGGCTATCCCTTCCAGAAGTCTGGGAATATCCTCTCTCAGAACGGAGTAGGGAAGATTTTCTATTTCAAAGTCCCCTTCCCGCTCATAAACCCTGTCCAGAACCTCGCTGAAACCCTTCCACAGATCCAGCATCATTTTGCTGTTGAACATTATGAAATTGTTCGGATTGTTTATCTCATGCGCGATACCCGAAACCAGAGTGCCCAGAGCGGTCATTTTATTGGTCTGAATGAGTTTTTCCTGCAACTGGCGTTCTCTTTTCTCAAGCTTTTTCGCCTCTGTTATGTCCTTGAACGAAAGATACAGGTACTCCGTTCCGCCTATGCTGAGCCTCTGGGAGTTGGCAAGAAAAGTGAATGTCTCCCCCGTGAGGCGCGTCATTGCGCATACCGCCTCGTCCTGCCCTGAATCGCCCAGAATGCAGCCGCTCACGGCGAGAACACGGATAAGCTCCTCCGGAACCCTGCCCAGCATCTCCTTTTTTCTGATGCCGAACATTTTTTCAGCGGCGGGGTTGAGATCCGCGACCGTATGCTCAGGAATTTTAAGAAGAACAAGGGCGTCCCTGTTCTTTTCAAAAATCTCGTCAAAGTTTCTCGCTGTTGTGTCCAGTTCGTTCTTCATCCGCTCCAGCTCGCTCAAGTCGGAAAAAATGAAGAGATATCTTGTGGTTTCACCGTCAAGGCTGAAAGAGGAAACATTCATAAGAACGGTTTTGTTCTTTCCTTGTCTGGATATATCAAGTCTTCTGGCACTGCTTTCGGTTCCTTCAAGCACTCCGGAGACAACTCCGCTGAGAGAGGGTTCCAGACCGGAAATAACGCTTTCCAGGCTTCTGCCGTATATATCACCGCTTTCAATATCGAAAATATCCATGAAGATATGGTTGAAGTATTTTATCCTGAGCGTTTCGTCCGCCACGGCCATGCCTTCCGTTGAGTTTTCAAGGACAGCCTCGAACAGCCTGTTCTGCTCCATAAGGTTGCGTTCCGCCGCCGCCCGCCTGACAGCCATGGAAACCACGGAGTAAAGCGACTGTGTTTCAACAGGCTTGACAATATAGCCGTACGGGGCGGCTTCGCTGGCTCTGTCCATCGTTCCTGTGTCAGAGTAGCTGGTGAGGAAAACTATGGGGATTCTGTACGCTGTATTTATGATTCCCGCCAGATCTATGCCGTCCAGATCCGACTTGAGATTGATATCCATAAGCACAAGAGAGGGAACTTCTTTCTCGATCTCCTTCATCGCGTCTTCCGGCCTGACGGCATACACGACATCGGAGTAGCCGAAACCCATGAGTTTCGACCTTATATCCATTGCTATCAGAGCTTCGTCTTCCACTATCAGTATCTTTCCCATAACAATCCTTTTTTTTGCTCTTAGCAATTTTAACAAACATTATGTTAAAATTTCAAAATAAATGCTGTTCCGTTATTGTTTTCTATGCGCAGATCTCCGGCAAGCTGTGAGGAAAGCGATGTTATTATCTGGGAGCCAAGGGAATCTGAGTTCCTGAAATGCTCCGCATCCTCAATACCTTTTCCGTTGTCGGCTATCGTAATCTCTCTTTTTCCGTCATCAGTAAAGCATACACGTATAATTATGCGTGCTTCAACCGAGTTTTTGCTGAAGGCGTGTTTGTAGCAGTTGGTAATTATTTCTGTTATAAGGAGGCTTATGGCTATGGATTCATCCAGATTCAGCCTCATCTCGCAGCAGTCCACATCCACATATACGGGACAGACCGATGTGTATGTCATCGCTATCTCACCGACAAGCTTTGTCAGATAAGCCTTGAAATCCAGCCCCTGGGCGCTGTCGCCCCTGTAGAGCATCTCATGGATCACGGCCATGGACTTTATTCTCTGAATGCTGTTGCGGAAATAGCTGACCGCTTTCTCATCACTGAGATATTCACTCTGAATGCTGAGCAGGCTGCTGACAATCTGAAGGTTGTTTTTCACCCTGTGGTGTATCTCCCTTATGAGGAAGTTTTTCTCCTCCAGACCAGCTATCAGGCCGTCCTTTATGCTCCTTTCCTCCGTGATGTCCCTGAAAACAAGAACACCTCCGTGTTCGTATGAGTCATGCTCAATTTTATTTATGTTGTAGGCAACGGGAATCACATCACCCTCACTGTTCCTGAAAAAAGCTTCGCCCCTGTGTATGCCTCTGTTTTTGTGAACAGCCTCAAGAATCGGCGACTCCTGCCCCTCCGTCTCGCTCAGAAGCATCTCGCTTATGTTTCCCGGCTGAGCCTGAGGGGTGTATTTCAGGATTCTGGCGGCGGAGCTGTTCATAAAGGTGATGTTCATGGCTCCGTCAAAAACAGTCACCCCCTCATCCATGGCGTTAAGAAGAGCCTTATGGATATTCTCAAGGCTGAACAGGCGGTTTGAAAGATATCTCTCATTGCTTTTGTCCAGCACTATGGCAAAGATATATTCCTTTTCCCTGAAGCGCACCTTGGCGCAGAGCAGAAGAAAATCCTTCGTAGTATTCTTCTCTGTTTTCAGGGTGCACTGCATTTTCCCCTGTCCTTCCGTTTCGATTTTCCTTAGGAACTCCCCTGAAAAAGGGTTCTGCATGAAAAAAGCATCGGAGAGAACAGAGGTTTTCAGCGCCTCCACTCCTGTACCGAAAAAAATTTCCGCCGCGCGGTTCGCATCCTCAATCACGAGGTTTTTTATGTTTATGAAAAGCATGGGCACACCTGAAAGCCTGAACATGCCCTCGTACCATTCCATTCTGTTGAGGTTTTCCCTGAACTTCATATATTTTTCGGATACATCAAACACAAATCCTGTCAGTGAGGAAAAGCTTCCGTCAGAGGAATATTCGGGTATGTTATAAAACTCAAGCCACCTGAGCCTCCCCTCCGAATCCGTGAAGGGGAGAGATTCCATTTCAGCGGAGTTTCCCCCCTGTCCTCTTCTTTTTTCATAGTCGGCTATGCGCTTTATTATTTCCGTGTTCTGCGCCTCATCCCCGCTGAAGCCCATGAGTTTTGCGGCGTTCGCGCTGAGCACCTCCACGGAAGCCTGCGGACGGAAGTTGAAGCTGTAATAGGCTGAACTGCCTGTGCTGCTGAGCTTGTCCAGTATAACGGAGAGATGCTTCTCAAGCTTTTTTACCTTTTCAAAGTGCATTATTATCACGCCCACGGAAACTGTGAACGTGAAGAACACCGCGAGCTGAAAGCCCGCCGAGAAGTACTGGATGTTCACCGAGCCTTCCCTCGCCGCCTGCTCAAAAATCGGGTAGGTAAGCTTATGCAGACCCCAGAGGATGAGGGAGATTCCGGTTATATTTTTCCCGAATCCCGCGAAGGATCTGGAAATAAGGATGATTACCCCTGTGTATGCGAACGAGGCGGCGGAAACGATGAAGACAGCCGTATCCGCCTTGTAAAACCCTGCTCCATTGATCAGAGCCGCCACTAGAATAAGCTCCGCCGCCGCACCTGCCGGAAGAACAAACCTCGGCTTTTTTCTGTCCACCAGCATATGGGCGCCGATTATCAGAAGCATCGACCCTGCCAGAACAAACGAGTTTTTCAGAAACAGCAGGAAGGAGGTCTCCCCGCTTATCTGTGCGATAATCTGGACAATATATCTGAATATGCTGAACAGCCAGCTGTATCCCCATATTTTGAGATAATCGTTCCTCTCGTTCATGTAAAGATACATAAACATGAACATTCCCGCGGCGGACGCCGTAAGGATCCCGATTATTTCATGGACAAAATCTGCCTGCATAATAAAAGACACCGCCCTGTCAGCTTTTGCAGTACGAAACTACAAAAGGAGCAATATTCCCCAGAGGAAGCACCTTCTGCGCCGCTCCCAGTTCTATCGCCACCTTGGGCATTCCGAAAACAACGCTTGTCGACTCATCCTGAGCTATGGTGAAGGCTCCCGTCTCTCTGAGTTCCAGAAGCCCCTTTGCGCCGTCATCCCCCATCCCGGTCATTATCACGGCCACCGCATTGGGACCCACATACCGCGCCCCTGAGCGGAACAGCACATCAACCGAAGGTCTGTGTCTGCTGACCAGCGGCCCTTCCTTTATTTCCGCGAAGTATCTTGCGCCGCTTCTTTTTATGAGGGTGTGCCTGTTTCCCGGGGCGATAAGCGCCCTTCCGGGGAGAACCGTATCTCCGTTTTCCGCTTCCTTCACGCTGATTTTGCAGAGGGAGTCAAGCCTTTGGGCAAAGGAGGCGGTGAAGTTCTCCGGCATATGCTGAACAATGACTATGCCCGGCGAATCCGGCGGCATGGCTGTCAGGAAGACAGTGAGCGCTTCCGTTCCTCCGGTTGAGGCACCCACAAGAATAACCTTCTCCGTGGTTTCCATCATGGCCTTGCTTGTGCCTTTGGGGATTATGACATCCGCTGTCAGCTTTGGCTGAACAGTGTAGGATGATGCGGATATTTTTTTTACCGATGCTTTGGCCGCAGCCTTCACGGCATCACAAATGAGTATCTTGGATTCTTCAAGGAAAGCCTTTGTTCCTGACTTTGGCTTCTGGATCACATCAACCGCGCCGTACTCCATCGCCTTTATCAGGGTCTGAGAGCTCTGCACAGTGAGGCTGGAACACATAACAACAGGTATGGGGTGCTGGGACATGAGTTTTTTCAGAAAGGTTATACCGTCCATTCTGGGCATTTCAACATCCAGAGTTATAACATCCGGCACGAAATGCTTCATCCTCTCCGCCGCATAGAACGGATCCTGACATGAAACAACCTCGCTTATCTCCGGATCAGAAGACAGAATCTCCGTGAGAGTCTGTCTGACAACGGCGGAATCATCGACAACAAGAACCTTCAAACCCATATTCTCAACCTGCGCTCACTGTATTCCTGAGATTTTTCATAAAAACACGGCCTTCGGCGGAATAAAAATACAGCTTTCTGCCCATATCACCGCCCACATCCTGAGCGGTTATCCTGTAGCCGAGATCTGCCAGGGAGGCAAAAGCGGCCTGTGTATTTTTTGCGCCGATGGTTTCTCTTTTCACCTTGCCGGCCTCAGTCCGGAACATGTCCGCGCCGCCGAAAACCTTTACTTCGATATCAGAAGGAAAAGCCCCCCATGAGCGGAACCTGCTGTGCATGTAAGCTATTGAGCTGTCCACAAATTTATTGGTATAAGAGGAACCCTCGCCCACAACGCAAACATTGAAGGAGGGGAGCATGGCGTGACACATTCCGCCTATTTTCAGCGCCGGCCAGAACATCACCACGGAAATGCACGAGCCCAGAACGGTGCTCACCACCGCAGGTTCCCTTTCGATATACATTTCACATGGTTTCAGATAAATGTTTCTGATCAATGGCTTTATTCCGGTGTCATAATTTTCTGTAAACTGTAGGGGCGACTGTTTCCACATCAAGGTTCATCCCGTGTATCGTTTCTGAATGTCCGAGAAAAAGAAACCTCCCCGGCTTCAGATGACTCACGAGTCTTCTCAGTATTTTTTCCTGAGTTTCTCTGTCAAAATATATTATAACATTACGGCAGAATATTATATCGTAATCCTTATCATGAGAAAACTTTTCATCCATGAGATTGAGGCGGGCGAACTTCACCGATTTTCTTATAAACGGCTTCAGGCGCACCTTACAGTCATTTCTGTCCTTTGACCGCAGGAAATATTTTTTTTTGATTTCAAAAGGAAGCTGGGATATTTTCTCTTCATCGTAAACAGCGAGACATGCTTTTTTAAGCACTTCCGTGGAAATATCCGTAGCGAGGATATCAAAGTTCCAGCCTTTGATGTTTTCGAAAAAGCCGTGAAGCTCCATAGAGAGGGTGTAGGGTTCCTCCCCGCTTGAGCATCCGGCGCTCCAGACTTTCACCCTTGAAGCGTCATTATCCTTGAGCAGGTAAGGCAGAACCCTGTCCCGCATGTATTCAAAATGGCCGGGCTCACGGTAAAAATCGGTCTTGTTTGTGGTTATCACGTCAATGAGGCTGACTATCTCCTCTTCCCCCTCGCCGGAGGTGAAGACATAGTCCAGATATTCCTCATAAGTATTGAAGCCGTATTTCCGCAGGCGCTTCCTGAGGCGCCCCTCAACCATCTGCTTCTTTGTGGGCGGGAGTTTGATTCCGCAGTGATTTTCTATAAAATACTTTATCCTGTCAAATTCCGCAGAAGTGAGATTCTGCCGGAAAACTTCAAAATTCGAAACCATTCTCCACCTTTTTGTTCCTGCCCGCCCCGAAGGATCTTAATCCGCGGAGCGGGCGGAATTTACTGAATATTCATATTAATAACTCACAAACTCTTCATCAAGCTTGTCGTTGTCATCGTTCATGTTAAGGCTCACGCCCTTTGAGGCTCCGCTCTTTTTAAGTTCCTTGGGAGTGGGCAGGGCAGAGGGTCTGCCTGTTTTAAAAGAAGCCTGCTTCGGCCTGTAACCTTCGCTTCTGGAGCCGCCGCTCATTTTGAAGAATGACACCGCATGCTGAAGAGCCTCTGCCTGGCTTGAAAGCTCCTCCGCTGTGGAGGCCATCTCTTCCGATGCGCCAGCATTTCTCTGTATAACCTGATCAAGCTGCTGTATGGCGCTGTTTATCTGCTCTGCACCTGTTCTCTGCTCGGTGCTGGAGGCTGTTATCTCCTGCACAAGCTCGGATGTTTTCTGTATGTCCGGCAAAATCTGCTGGAGGAGGGAACCGGCACGCTCGGCCACCTCAACACTGCTTACTGAGAGCTCGCTTATCTCACCTGCCGCTTCCTGTGAGCGTTCGGCAAGCTTGCGAACCTCGCTCGCAACAACAGCGAAGCCTTTTCCGTGCTCCCCTGCCCTTGCGGCCTCTATGGCGGCGTTCAGCGCGAGGAGGTTTGTCTGGCGGGCTATCTCTTCTATTATCGAGATTTTGCCTGCTATGTCCTTCATCGCCTTCACGGTAAGTTCAACGGCCTGTCCGCCTTCTTTGGCATCGTCCGCCGCCTTGCGGGCTATTTTTTCAGTCTGAAGTGCGTTGTCCGCGTTCTGGTTTATGTTGGAGGTCATCTCCTCCATAGAGCTTGAGGCCTCTTCCGCCGCCGCCGCCTGCTCTGTCGCGCCCTGAGACATCTCCTGAGCCGCGCTGCTGAGCTGTTCGCTGCCTGCGGAAACATTTTCCGAGGAGTTTTTCACATCGGAGACTATCTCCCTGAGTTTTGCTATCATATCTCTGAGCGAAGCCGCAAGCTGGCCTATCTCGTCTTTGCTTTCCAGATCTATGTGCGCGTCCAGATTGCCCGCCGCAACCTGACGGGCGAACTCGACACCCATGAAGAGAGGCTTGGTTATCATTCTGGTCATCACCACCGCGAGGATAACACCTATTACAAGAGAGATTACCAGACCTGTCATCATAACAAAAGTGGAAGCATTCAGCACTGAAACCGCTTTCTGGGCTATTTCCGTGGTCTGAGTCATCCCTGCGACAGCGATATTCTGCGCGCCTTCAAGAAGCTTTCCGGCAGCGGCGCCGCGCTTTTCACCTATGGCGGCCGCTTCCCTTCCGGCGGTGACAAGGCTCTCTACCCCTTTTTTATAGTTATCAAGCGCCGTTTTTATTCCGGCAAGCTGGTTCAGGTTATCCTGTTTGCGGGTGATCGAGGTTATCTTTTCAATAAGACCAAGCATTCCGTCAAATTTCGGGAAAACTGAGTTAAGAACCTCGATGTCCCCTGAGGACTGAGCCTTCCACACCTCAATGCGTATGAAGTTTCCGTCCATGATAACCTGATTTATCATCGCGACTTTTCTGGCTCTTTCCGCAAGCTTGTCCGCACTCACCCCGCTGCGTATTTCAGCGAGGAGCTCCTCTTCCTGATCGTGGAGATATGCTTCGGAATTCTGCATGAACAGACCTGCGGCAGTGTTCATTTTATTCACTGTTTCAAGAATGACCCTGTTTACCGCGTCAGTTGATTTCGCAAGAGCCTCATATTCATTGGCGGATGCCAGAACATCCCCCGCCGTGGCGGTGAGTGTTTTCAGGTTTTTTGACCTGTCCGCCAGCGCCTGAATATCCGCTATGTGTTTTTTCAGCTCGGCGAAACCGTCCAGAGCCTTCTTATAATCATCCTCATGCCTTGTGTACTGATAAGTACGCATATTCTGCATGACGCCGGCGTTTGTTCTTTCGATCTTTCCGGCCAGTTCCACTTCCGGCACATATTCCTCGGAGAGCTTCAGCGACTCCGTTTTGACCCTGGACATATTAAGCATCGCCACCGCACCCAGTAAGGCGATAATGAGAATAAGCAGCCCGAAAGCCATGCCGAGTTTCATTCCAAGTTTCATATTCTTGAACATTTTGACCCCTCGCTTTGTATTAGCAGTGAACTTGCTGCGTTCATGCAGAGATCAGATATAAATCACTCTAGGGAGGGAGGCTCAGCTCCCTCCGTTGTTTATGTTTCTTGTGTTGTCAAGTCAGGGTTTAGGAAGCATTCTCCTGAAGCCCTGAATACATGCTCAGCTCATCAGCGGAGAAAACTTTGTTAATATTCAGGATAATCACAAAACCCTCGTCCTTTTTCGCCATACCCTGAATAAATTCCGTATTAAGCTGCGTGCCGATTCTGGGAGCGGGTTCAATAAACTCCTTCTCAAAATCCACAACCTCCTGCACAGAGTCGGCCAGCGCGCCGAGTATCGCGCTTTCACCATCGAGGGAAACCTCCACAATGATTATGCACGTGTTCACTGTGCGCTCCGTGGCGGACATGCCGAATTTGAGCTTCAGGTCAATAACGGGAACAACATTGCCCCTGAGATTGATTACCCCGCGCATAAAATCCGGCGTCTGGGGAACTTTGGTGACATTGGTGTAGTCAAGCACCTCCCTGACGGACATGATGTTCACTCCGAACACCTCTTCGCCCATCTTAAAGGTAAGCACCTGGCAGCTTCCGGTGTCGTTTATGTTTTCCGACATAACTACCTCCGATTTGTCAGTAACTTATAAACTCATCATCTAGTTTATCGTGGTCGCTTCCCGAAAGGTTCAGCTCCACTCCTTCCCCGTGCTTTTTCCCGGTTGCGGGTTTAAGCGCGGGTGTTTTGCCTGAATTAAAATGCGCTGTTCTGGTCACAGCCTTTTTGTGTCTGGATGAGGATATCCCCGAACCGTCCTTCATCTTGAAGAACTGCATTGTCTGTTCGAGGGCTTCCGCCTGACTTGCAAGCTCCTCCGCAGTGGAGGCCATCTCTTCCGATGCGCCCGCGTTCTGCTGGATAACCTGATCAAGCTGCTGAATCGCGCTGTTTATCTGCTCCGCTCCGGTTCTCTGCTCGCCGCTGGAGGCGGTTATCTCCTGAACCAGCTCGGCTGTTTTCTGTATGTCCGGCAGAATCTGCTGGAGGAGGCTGCCCGCTTTTTCCGCTATCTCCACGCTTGTGGTGGAAAGTTCGCTTATCTCTCTTGCCGCTTCCTGTGAGCGTTCGGCAAGCTTGCGGACCTCGCTCGCGACAACGGCGAAGCCTTTTCCGTGTTCCCCTGCCCTTGCTGCCTCTATGGCGGCGTTGAGCGCGAGGAGGTTTGTCTGGCGGGCTATCTCTTCTATTATCGAGATTTTGCCTGCTATGTCCTTCATCGCCTTCACTGTCTGGTCAACCGCGTGTCCGCCCTCTTTGGCATCGTCCGCCGCTTTGCGGGCTATTTTTTCAGTCTGAAGGGCGTTGTCCGCGTTCTGGTTTATGTTGGAGGTCATCTCCTCCATGGAGCTTGAGGCCTCTTCCGCCGCAGCAGCCTGTTCTGTCGCGCCCTGAGACATCTCCTGAGCCGCGCCGCTGAGCTGTCCGCTTCCGGAGGAAACATTAAGCGAAGCCGCCTTGACCTCAAGAACTATTGCGCGGAGCTTGTTTATCATATCCTTCATTGCCGCGGCGAGCAGACCCACCTCATCCTTCTGGTCAAGGTTTATGTCGGCGTCAAGGTTTCCGTTAGCCACTTCCCGCGCAAATGAAACACCCATGTTGATCGGGCCTGTTATGCCTTTGGTGATCACAACCCCTGCACCGATGCCGAAAACAAGAGCCACGGCAGACATAATAAGAATCATCACAAGAGCGCTCCTGAAGTCTGACATCATCATCTCGGAGCTTGCCGCGTTTGCCGCCGCTGTCACATCCGCCGCTGCTCTGGCGCTGTCTATCATTTCCTGATCAATTTTTACCTGTTCCGCGTTCTGCTCAATGTAGACAGAGAGGTTGTCGCTGTAATCGTCTATCGATTTTATGAGCGATGCAGCGCTCTCTATATTGTTTTTATTCTGAAAGGAAGCCTTCATGGCCTCCGCTGTTGCTTTTGCTTTCTGTATGCGCTCACGGACATTTTCAGCGTCCTTGGTATCGCCTGTGTCCTTAAACTGCCAGAAAAGCCTTCTGGCTTCTGCGATATCCATCATTATCGTGTAGGCGTTGACAACTTTCTCAATCTTGTCGTTAAGAACAGCGGCGTCTCTGGTGGCGGAAGCGATAAGCGCGTTAAACTGCTTAACCTGATCCTGCGCTGTTTTCTCCGCTTCCGATATCGCGTTCAGAGCGGCGGTGACCATTCTGGCCTCGTCGGTGACTTTTGTTTTGTCAACCTCAACATACCTGTCAAAAGCCGCCTTGTACTGAGTCACGCCGTCCAGTATTTTATTTACCTCAGCGGTGATGCTCTGGTCGTCCATCCTTTCGGATACGGCTCCGGCCCTTGCCTTCAGCCCCTCGATCTCCTTCTGCATATTGTCCTGAGAAGCCTGATCCTTTCTTATGACGTAGTTCTTTTCCTGCTGGCGGGCATTGAGTATAAACTCGCCCACAGTCCACATATCTTCGGAATACTCAACGCTTCCGAGCACTTTGTTCATTCCGGTGTATCCGGCGAGGCCTACCATAAGAGTAAGCAGAAGGACAATACCGAAACCTATCATCAGCTTCATGCCGATCTTCAGATTCTTCAACATAATAACCTCCAAGGTTTTCAGATAAAAAATTTATAAAAATGTATTTACTCTATGCCGTGGTAAATCTTCACGGCGTCAATGATCAGCGCAACCGATCCGTCGCCGAGTATCGATGCTCCCGATACACCGTGAACCTCCTTGAATATTTTTCCGAGTGACTTGATAACCGTCTGGTGGTCGCCTATTACGGCGTCAGTGACGAAGCCCACCCTTCTTCCCTCTATCTCCGTAACCACTATCTGCTGAATCTCCGGTACTTCGCCTTTGATTCCGAAAAGCTCGCGGAGCTTGATGTAGGGCACTATGTCGCCCCGAACCTGAATTATGCTTCTGCCGTGGGAGTTCG